>JACQVE010000226.1 GCA_016209965.1 Gemmatimonadota bacterium
CGTGCTGTACCCCTCGGCCACGTACCAGCGCGCCACAGACGGCAGCGGGATCTGCCGTCCCTCCTCCATGACCGTCAGGTCTTCGAGCGACTCGAGGTCGCGGCGGTACGGCTCGGCCAGCCGCACGACGATGTCGTGCTCGTCATCGCCCGTGCGGTACTTGGCGGCCTCGCTACCCTGGATGGCCGTGCGCACCGTGTTGCCGATCTCGACCGTGGACAGGCCGTAGAGCGCCGCCTTCTCGCGGTCCACCTCGACGATGAGCTCGGGGCGGCCGCGCGCCAGATCGCTCTCCAGCCCCTCGAGCCGGGCATAGACCGGCGCCGCCTTGAGAATGGCAATGGCGCTGTCGGCGAGCTGCTTCAGCCGATGACTCTCCTCGCCCGCGATCTCGATGGTGACCGGCTTGCCACTGGGCGGGCCATCCTGCGGCTTCTCGACCTTGATGTCCGCACCGGCAATGCCCGCGCCCAGCCGTTGCTGCATCTCGCGCAGCGTCGCGAAGGCGTCCGCCGTGCGCTTCTCGTAGTCTACCAGGCTGACCGCAATCGCGCCTTCCTGGTCGCTGCTGAAGGGACCGCCGCCCGAAGACTGGCTCACGGTGGCGACCACGGACTCGGCGTCACGCAGCCCCGCGATGGACGGGAGCTGCGACTCGAGGCGGCGGGTGATGCCATCCGTGAAATCGACCCTGGTCCCGCTCGGGACATCGACCCGAACGTATACCGCGGAGGGCGGGATCGTCTCGGGGAAGAACTCGATGCCAGCGTTGAAGGCGCCAAAAAGTGCGGCCGTGGCGATGAAGATGCCCGCCGCACCGCCCAGCACCAGCGCCCGGTGGCCGAGGGCCCAGCGCAGGCCGCGCTCGTAGCGCGCAATGATGCGGGGCAGCACCCGCTGCTGAAACAACCGCGCGGCGCCGGCCAGCACGCGGCGGTGCAGCAGCACCAGGCCGGCGGCGGTGCCGGCCAGCAGAAGCGCGGCCAGCACACTGGACGCCGCGACCGCCAGGAAGGCGAGCACTGCTGCGGCCATGAGCGTCAGGCGACCCGCGCGCGTCAGCGGCGCCGCCGGCTGCCCCTCCAGCCGCATGAGCAGCGCGCTCAGCACGGGCACGATCACCAGGGCCACGAACAGCGAGCTGGACAGCGTAATGATCAGCGTTTGCGGCAGGAAGGCCATGAACTCGCCCACGATGCCGGGCCAGAACAGCAGGGGGAAGAAGGCGGCCAGCGTGGTGAGCGTGGAAGCGATGATGGGCATGGCCACCTCGCTCGTCCCGCGCAGCGCCGCAGTAAAGCGGTCATACCCCTGCTCCATGTGACGGTATACGACTTCGACCACTACAATCGCGTTGTCCACCAGCATCCCCAGCGCCAGGATGAGCGAGAACAACACGACCATGTTCATCGAGTAGCCCAGCGTCTTCATGACCAGGAAGGAGAGCAGCATGGAGAGCGGGATGGACACGCCCACCAGGGAAGCGTTGCGCACCCCGAGGAAGAACAGGAGCACGGCAACCACGAGCAGCAAACCCGAGATGATGTTGTTCTCCAGGCTGCTGACCATGCTGCGGATGTCCTCCGACTGATCCGAGGTGATCTTCGCCACCGTGCTGGGCGGGAAGAGCGGCTGCATGCCGGCGATGGTGGCCTTCACCGCCTCGGCAGTCTCGATGATGTTCTCGCCCGAGCGCTTCACGATGTCCAGAGTGACCACCGGATTGCCGTCCAGCCGGGCGTAGCTGTCCCGCTCCTTGAAGCCGAAGTCCACGTGCGCCACGTCACGTATGTAGATGGGCCGGCCGTCCCTGGTCGCGACCACCAGCTCCTCGATGATGCGCGGATCCTGGAACTCGCCCGCCACCCGCACCAGGTACTCCTGCGCGCCGACCTCGATGCCGCCGCCGGGGACGGTCACGTTCTCGTCGCGGATGGCATCAATCACGTCGTCGAAGGCAATGCCGTAGAACTTGAGCTTGGGCAGGTCGACCTCGACGCGCACCTCGCGCTCGAGCCCGCCGGACAGCCCCACTTGCAGGATGGTCGGGATCTGCTCGAGGCGGTTCTGCAGCTCTTCCGCGATCTCCTTGAGCCGAACCAGGCCGTACTCCCCCGAGATGTTGACCTGCATGATGGGGAACTCGGAGAAGTTGAATTCGGTGAGCACCGGCTCCTCGGCATCACGCGGCAGCTTCGGCTTGGCCAGGTTGATCTTCTCCCGCACCTTCTCGAGCGCCTCGCCCATGTCCATATCGGTGTCGAACTCGGCGAGCACGTTGGAGTAGCCCTGGACCGATGTCGAGCTCAGCTCCTCGAGGTCCGGGATGTCGTTCAGCTCCTCCTCGATGACGCGCGTGACCAGGGTCTCGACGTCCTTGGGCGCCACGCCCGAGTACACGGTCGAGATCGAGATCATGGGAATCGTGATCTCCGGGCTGGCCTCCTTGGGGACCGAGCGATACGCCAGGATCCCCAGCACGGCGATCACGAAGAGCAGCGCCAGCACGCCGGTGCGGTTGCGCAGCGCGAAGGCCGTGAGCCGGAACCTGCGCTCCCTGCCGTGGCCGCGCGCCGCCGGCTCGGCCGCCGGCTCGACTGATGCCGCGCCCGCGCCCGCGCCCGCCGCGTCCCGCTCGGGTGGCACGGGGGAGGCCGGAGCGCCGCCGACCAGCCGCAGGTCGCCGTCGCTCATTCCGGCCTCCGTTTTGCCCCACCGACCACCTTGAGCAGGTCGCCCGCCGCGACCTGCTGCTGGCCCACGACCACGACCTGCTCGCCGGGCTCGATCCCGGAGCCAATAGCGGCCCGGCCGCTGTGCGACGCGCCCACCACGACCGCCCGCGCCTCGGCGCGCAGCACGCCATCCCTCGCTACGGCGAGGTAGACGAAGTAACCGTCCTCGCCCCGGAGCACGGCGTCCTGCGGCACGACCATGGCCTCCAGCGTGCGCCGCGCCACGCTGACATTGGCGACCATGCCGGGCTTGATCACGCTGCCGGGATTGGGTACCACGACCTCGATGGGGAAGGTGCGGCTCTGCTCATCGAGCGCGCCGCCCACAAAGGCGATCCGGCCGTGGAACTCGCGGCCGCCCAGCACATCGAAGTCGATGCGCGTCTCCGCGCCCGGCCGGATCTGGCCGGCAAAGCGCTCGGGCACGCCGGCCACCACCTTGACGGTGTCCATGTCTACGATCCGGGCCACGGGCGTGCCGGGCCCGACCATCGAGCCGATCTCGATGAAACGGGCATCGAGGACGCCGGCAATGGGTGCGCGCACCACGGTGCGCTCGAGCCGGGTGGCCAGGACGCGGGCGCTGGCCTCCGCCGTTTCGGCGCCGTAGCGCGCCTTCAGGTAGGCCAGTTCCGACCCGATCTTCTCCTCCTCCCACAAGCGACGCTGCCGCTCGTATGTCTCCGCCGCCAGCTTCGCCTCCGCGGCCGCCTGCTGCGCCTGCGCGCCCAGCAGCCGGTCATCGATCTTCACCAGCGGCTGGCCGGCCGTCACGACCCGGCCCTTCTCCACGTGCAGCCCGCGCACCACCCCGCTCTCCTCCGCCGCCACCGTGACGTCGCGCTGCGCCTGGACCGTCCCGGTCACGCGCACCTGCTCCCTGAACAACTCTTTCGCGACCGCGGCGACCTCGACGTTCACCACCCGGGTGCCGGCCGCTCCCGGCGTATCCGCATTCCCTGCCCTGTCCCTGGCCTGGCTGCCACCGCCGCACGCTGCCAGGGCGGCAGCCAGACCGGCGCCGCCGGCCAGCATCAGCCACCTGCGCTCCCGCTTCATGGGATTGTTCTCTCAAGGTTGAGGGCGAGCTGCGCGCCCGTGTCGACCATCGGTACCCTGCCCAGCGCCGCATCCAGACGGGCGCGAGCCACCAGGTAATCGTAACCCGCCTCCGCCAGGTTGAACTCGCTCTGCCGCAGCGCCAGCTCGGCATCGGTGACCTCGAGCTGGCTGCCCACGCCCTCGCGATACTGCGCGCTCGCGATTTCGAAACCGCGCCGCGCCTGCTCGATGGCCAGCCGCTGCGCCTCCAGCCGCTGCCACGATTCCTC
This sequence comes from Gemmatimonadota bacterium, assembly GCA_016209965.1. NCBI lineage: Bacteria > Pseudomonadati > Gemmatimonadota > Gemmatimonadota bacterium. Next base: position 4,067 of record JACQVE010000226.1, read on the forward strand.
GGCTTGCTCGCGCAACGTCCGGACTTCACTCGAGGCCTGCGCCACTGCCAGCTCGCGCTGCGTCTCCGCCTGCCGCAGCGCGGCTCGCTTCTGCTCCAGGCGCGCCGGACGGCGGAACCCGGCAAAGAGCGGAAGCGAGACCTGCACGCCGATCTGCCGGCCGTAGGCCCGCTGCGCGGAGGACTCGCCAAAAAAGTTCGGCGCCCCGTTCTGCTGCGCGTTCACCGAATAGACGCCGAAGAGGGAGACCTTGGGCAGGTACTCGACCTGCTCGAGGCGCAGCTCCGTCGCCCGCAGCCGCGTCAGCAGCTCGAGCTGCCGCAGGTCCGACCGGCTCGCCAGCGCCTGCTCGAGGACGACGTCGTCGAAACGCGCCGCATCGCTCCCCCACTCCGGATCCGCCTGCGCACCCGCTACCACTCCCCCTGCCACTCCCGCTCCCGTGTCGGTTGCGGCCACTTCCTCAACCGTACCCGTACCCGTACCCGTACCCGCGTAGCTGCCCGCCACGCCCGGCCCGGACACGGGCGCCGACGCAGCCAGGGAACGGTCGGGCGGCGGCGGCGACCCGGAGGCAGCGGCCAGCGGCGCCGCCGCCAGCTCCGCGAGCGACCCCGCCAGCTCGAGCGAGTCGGCGCCCCCCAGCGCCAGGTCCACGGCGAGGACGCGCTTGGCCGCGGCGACGGCGTTGCCCGAGCGGCGCAGGTTGGGCTCGAGATTGGCCAGCTCGACCTCGAGGCGCAGCACGTCGTAGCTCGAAGCGAGACCGGCCCGGTTCATGGACCGCGTCTCCTGCAGTACTTGCCGCACGCGGCGGACACTGTTCTCGCTCAGCCGCACCCCCTCCTGCGCCAGCAGCACCGCGTAGTAGTCCAGCCGCACCCGCGTGGCCACCTGCTGCGCCCGCCCACGCACCAGCTCCTCCTGCCAGGCACGATAGCGGCTCGCCGCGCCCACCCCCACGAAGACCGCCGGGTCGAACAGTGGCTGCTCCGCCCTGAGCTGCAGGCCCCAACTGTTGTCGGCGCCAAAGCGCACAGCAATCAACTCGTCCGGGTCAGCTTCCGGATCCACGAAGATGCGCGGCAGAAAAGTCGCGGGAACCGCCAGGTTCCGCGTGTAGCTCGCGTCCAGGTCCAGGCTGGGGAAGACACTGCTCCACGCCTCCGCCACGCGGCTGCCCGCACCCTCCAGCCCCAGGCGTGCATCCCGAAGCTCGTGGTTCCGCTCGAGTGCCAGCCGCAGCGCCGACTCGAGCGTCAGTACCCGCGTCCCGGGCGCAGCACCACCCTGCGCCCATAGCGGCATGCCCGTCGCCAGCACCAGCAGCCCCAGCAGCACGCCGGCCCGGCTGACTCCATGCAAGGTCCCGTTGCTCACCTGACCGCCTGCCTCTTTCTTCAAAAGGGGACGAATTGATGTGCGCCCGCCGCCCACTACGACCGCCTGGCGCCTGAGGTTTCGAGACCCGACGCGGCAGCGCCTGCCTCCCTGCGTCCCTTTCGCTCCGCTCCCCTGCGCCGCGCCGTCGCCGCGCCCCTGGCCTCACCAGCCGGCCGCCAACCCGAGTACAGCCCGCCCATAGCCTCCTCGATCAACAGCAGAAAGTCCTCGCGTGTCTGGACCCGCTCGGCCAGATGCCCCGCCAGGAACAACGACGTAAGCCCGTGCACCAGTCCCCAGCCGACCAGCGCGCCCCGCTCCACATCCGGAACCGAGAGCAGCCCCTGCTGCACGGCGCTCCGCAACAGCCCCACCACGAACCCCCACGACTGCTCCCGCGTCAGCGGCGTGTCCCCCGAGTCCGGCGGCGGACACTCCATCTGGGCACACGTCGGAAGCTCGAACATCACCCGGAAATACGCCGTGTTCTCCAGCGCAAAGCACACATACGCCCGGCCCGTGGCCGTGTACCGCTCCACCGGCCCGGCATCCTCGCCCAACCCCGCAATCTCCGCACGCATGCCGGCCACCAGCCGCTCGAACCCCTCAACCACCACTGTGCGCAGCAGCTCCTCCTTGTCCCGAAAATACAGATACAGCGTCGCAGGCGAATACTCGATCCGCTCCGCAATCCCGCGCATCGATAGGGCCTCCAGCCCCTGCTCCGATACGATGTCGCGCGCCGCCTCGATGATCCGCGTGCGCACGTTCTCGCGCTCCCGCTCTCTCCGCTCCGCAATCCCCATGGCGCTCCTGCTGGCCGGCCCACGGCCTCCCCTGCCCGTACCCGTACCCGTCATAAACGGCGGCCACGAAATTAACGCCGTTCAGAAACTGGCGCAAGAGCGACGTTGCCCGGATTGCCCGGGCGCGGGCAGCGCGGTAATATGGCAGAAGTCACAGCATTTCTTTTTTCCTGACGGCCCTGACGATTGGCTGGTGGCTGCTCGCCTTTTCCTGGATGTATTGCTTCCGCGTGGAGTCGGTGGCGTTGTGGTGGGGGAAGGCGGCGTACCTGGGCGTGCCCTTCATTGCTCCGGCGATATACCAGTTCACGACCGATGTCTTAAAATTATTACCATGCGGGGACTCAGGATGGAGAAAACGATGCCGGAAACTTACCGCTACACTTGCATTTTCGAGCCTGCGGCCGAAGGCGGATACGTCGTCACCTGTCCCGGGCTGCCAGGGCTCGTCACTGAAGGAGACACGCTAGAGGAAGCGCGGGAAATGGCACGGGACGCTATTCGGGGTTATCTGGAGAGTCTCCTCGCGGACGGCGTTCCCGCGCCCAAGAATCCTGAACCGCTGCCTGATCCCCTGAAAGAGACCGTGTGAAGC
>JACQVE010000227.1 GCA_016209965.1 Gemmatimonadota bacterium
GTCGTGCGGCTGGCCGAGCCGTACCGCCGCGACCTCGAGTCGCTCGAAGACCTGACGGTCATGGAGGAGGGACGGCAGATCCCGCTGCCGTCTGTGGCGCGCTGGTACGTGGCCGAGGGGTACAGCACGGTCCGTCGCAAGGATCTGGACCGCATGGCCACCGTGAGCTCCGATGTCCGCTCCGGCGAGAACAGCAATGCCGTGCTGGCCGAGGTGCGTGAGACACTCGCCGGCTTCGAGCGCAGCCTGCCGCGGGGGTACACGCTGCGCTACGCCGGGCAGCAGGAGATGCAGCAGGAATCGGAGGACTTCCTGTGGGGCGCGTTCCTGGGCGCGCTGTTCCTGATCGGCCTGATCCTGATCTCGCAGTTCGACTCCGTCGTGAAGCCGGTGATCATCATGACGTCGGTCGTGATGTCGACTGTGGGCGTGCTCATGGGGCTCATGCTGTTCCGCATGCCCTTCGGCATCATCATGACGGGCGTGGGCGTCATCTCGCTGGCCGGTGTGGTGGTGAACAACGCCATCATCCTCGTCGACTACATTGATGTGCTGCGGGAGCGGGACGGCCTGGAGCGGCGCGAGGCGCTGGTGCGCGCGGGGATCACCCGCTTCCGGCCCGTGATCCTGACGGCAGTGACCACCGTGCTGGGCCTGGTACCGCTCGCCATTGGCTTCAACTTCGACTTCTTCGGCCTGTTCACGGCGCTGCGGCCCAACGTCTTCTGGGGCGGCGAGCAGGCTGCGTGGTGGGGGCCCATGGCCATTGCCGTCATTGCCGGACTGAGCTTCGCCACGGTGCTGACGCTGGTGCTGGTGCCGGTCATGTATTCGCTGGTGGACGACGCCGCCGCCCTCCTGCGCCGGCATTACACGCGGCCTGCGCCGCGCCGCGAGGCGTCCGGCCCCGCCGCTGCCGAGGCGGAGGTGGCGGATGTCGAAGTTGCGGCAACGGCCGGGTCGCATGGTGGGCGTGTGCTTGTGCCGGCTGTTGGGTCCTGAAGCGGCCATCTGGAATGACTTGACGGGGCCGGCCCTGGCGGGCTAAATTGCGCAGCAATCAGGTCGCGTACGGCGGAAGGATTTGCAGGCTGCTTGCTACCGCCGGGCGGGTCACTCTCCGAGCACCCGCCGAAACAAAAGCCTAAAGTGCCGGGATCGGTGGTTCGCACCAGTCTGCGCCCCGCACTGCAAGTGGCTGCGGGGCGTTCGCTTTAATAGAGGCAGGGGGCCGTGCCGGCAAGCCGCTACCTGGAAGTCCTCGAGCAGCGCGTCCTGGTCTATGACGGCGCCATGGGCACGAGCATACAGACGCGGCGTCTGAGCGCCGGCGACTTTGGCGGCGCGCGCCTCGAGGGGTGCAACGACCACGTCGTGCTCTCGCGGCCGGACGTCATCGAGTCCATCCACGCGTCCTTCCTCGAGGTGGGGTGCGACGTAGTGGAGACGAACACTTTCCGCGCCAACCGCCTGACGCTGCGGGAATACGGGCTGGAGGGCCGTGTGCTGGAGCTGAACCGCGCGGCGGCCGGGCTGGCGCGGCGGGTGGCCGATGCCTATGCCACGCCGGATCGGCCGCGCTTCGTGGCCGGCAGCATCGGCCCCAGCGGCTACCTGCCCAGCACATCGGATCCCGCGCTGGGCAACATCAGCTACGACGAGCTGGCCGAGGTTTTCCGGGAGCAGGCGCAGGGGCTGGTCGAGGGTGGCGTCGACGTCCTGCTGATCGAGACCAGCCAGGACATCCTGGAGGTCAAGGCGCAGGTGGCCGGGATCCGGCGCTACTTTCGCGAGGCGGGCGTGTGGCGGCCGATCCAGGCGCAGGTCACGCTGGACACCTCGGGCCGCATGCTGCTGGGCACCGACATCGCCGCGGCCATGGCCATCCTCGAGTCGCTGCACGTGGATGTGCTGGGGCTGAACTGCTCGACGGGCCCCGAGCACATGCGCCAGCCGGTGCGCTTCCTGTGCGAGCATGCCGCGCTGCCGGTCAGCGTCATCCCCAATGCCGGCATCCCGCACAACGAGGCGGGGGTCGCCGTCTACCCCTTGAAGCCGCAGGAGCTGGCGGCGGCGCACGAGGAGTTCGTCACCCGCTTCGGCGTGGCCATTGTGGGCGGCTGCTGCGGCACCACACCCGAGCACCTGCGCCAGGTGGTCGAGCGGGTATGGGGCCGGCCGCCGCTCGCGCGCCAGGTTCGGCCGGTGCCGCGCGCCGCCAGTGCCATGACCGCGCTGCCGCTGGTGCAGGACCCGCCGCCCACGCTGATCGGCGAGCGGGTGAACAGCCAGGGCTCGCGGCTGGTGAAGCGGCTGCTGTTGGCGGACGATTACGATGGTGTGCTCGAGGTGGCGCGCGGCCAGGTCGAGGGTGGCGGCCACCTGCTGGACGTGTGCGTGGCGCTGACCGAGCGGCAGGACGAGGCCGAGCAGATGCGCCGGCTGGTGAAGCTGCTGGCGCAGGGGGTGCCGGCGCCGCTCGTCCTGGACAGTACGGAAGCCGACGTCGTCGAGGCGGCGCTCAAGCAGTACCCGGGCCGCGCGGTGGTCAATTCCATCAACCTCGAGAACGGACGCCAGCGGATTGACGCGGTCATGCCCCACGTCATCGAGCATGGCGCCGCCGTCGTTGCCCTCACCATCGACGAGCAGGGGATGGCCAAGACGGCGGAACGGAAGCTGGAAGTGGCACGCCGCATCCATGACATTGTCAGGCGCGACTACGGCCTCCAGCCCGACGCCCTCATCTTCGACACGCTCACCTTCACCATGGCAACGGGCGACCCCGAGTTCCGCCGCTCGGCGCTCGAGACCATCGAGGGCATCCGCTGCATCAAGCGCGAGCTGCCGGGCGTCCTGACCAGCCTGGGCGTCTCCAACGTCTCCTTCGGCCTGGCGCCGCACGCGCGCGCGGTGCTCAACTCGGTATTCCTGCACCACTGCGTCGAGGCAGGGCTGGACATGGCCATTGTCAACCCCGCGCACATCACGCCCTACGCCGAGGTCGACGCGGAGCAGCGCGCGCTGGCCGATGATCTGATCTTCGACCGCGGCGAGGACGCGCTCGCCCGCTTCATCGCGTTCTACGAGGCGCACGCCGTCAGCCAGGAATCTGCAGCGGACCCGACCGAGGGGATGACGCCGGAGCAGGCGATCCACTGGAAGATCCTGCACCGTAAGAAGGAGGGGATCGAAGAGCTGGTGGACGCGGCGGTGGCGAAGCGCATGAGCCCGAGCCCGAGACACAGCCCCAGTCGTCACGATGCCGGCGTCTCGGTCCTCAACAACGTGCTTCTTCCCGCCATGAAGGAAGTGGGCGACAAGTTCGGCGCGGGCGAGCTGATCCTGCCCTTCGTGCTGCAATCGGCGGAGGTCATGAAGCGGGCGGTCGCGCGCCTCGAGTCGTACCTGGACAAGGTGGAGGGGCAGAGCAAGGGGAGGGTGGTGCTGGCCACCGTGTTCGGCGATGTCCACGACATTGGCAAGAACCTGGTGCACACCATCCTGGCCAACAACGGCTACACGGTCTATGACCTGGGCAAGCAGGTCCCGGTCAACACCATTATTGAAAAAGCGCTGGAGGTGGATGCGGACATCATCGGCTTGTCTGCGCTGCTGGTCTCGACCTCGCGCCAGATGCCGCTCTGCGTGCAGGAGCTGCACGCGCGGGGGCTGAGCTTCCCCGTGCTCGCAGGCGGCGCGGCCATCAACCCATCCTTCATCCGGGCGGCCGCGTTCGTGGACGAGGCGCGCCAGCACGTCTATGCGCCCGGGATATACTACTGCAAGGACGCGTTCGAGGGGTTGGCCACGCTGGATTCGCTGCTGGACCCGGCCCGGCGTGCCGGCTTCATCGAGCGGCGGCACACCGAGATCCGGGAGGGCGTGGCACGGCGCGAGGCGCTGCAGGCCGAGGCGCGCGCGCGGCGGCCGGCCCGTCGCAACGGCGGGCCGTCCCGGGACGTCGAGATCCCGGCGGCGCCCTTCTGGGGCGTGAAGGTGCTGGACCGGCTGCCGCTCGCCGAGCTGTTCCGTTACCTCGAGCTCAATACGCTCTACCGGCTGCACTGGGGCGCGAAGAACGCCAAGGGTGAGGTGTGGGAGCGGCTGGTACGCGAGGAGTTCGAGCCGCGGCTCCGGCGCTACCAGCAGGAAGCGCTGGCCGGCGGCTGGCTGACGGCGCGCGCAGCCTACGGCTATTTCCGGGCCGCGGCGGACGGCGACGCGCTGGTCATCTTTCACCCCGATGACCCGGCGCGCGAGTCTGCGCGCTTCGACTTCCCGCGCCAGCAGGACCGGGAAGGACTCTGCCTGGCCGACTATTTCGCGCCGCGCGACGCCGCTCGCCAGGACGTCGTCGCCCTGCAGCTCGTCACCATGGGCGACGCCATCGTGACGCGTTCCGAGGCGCTGATGAAGGGCGGGGACTACGGCGAGGGCTATTACCTGCACGGCTTCGGCGTGCGGCTGGCCGAGGCGGCTGCGGAGTACGTGAACCGGCTGATCCGCCGCGAACTGCGGCTGCCTGCGGGCCGCGGGCTCCGCTACTCCTGGGGCTACCCTGCCTGCCCCGACCACCTGCAGCACCGGCTGGTCTTCGAGTTGCTGCCGGCGCGCCAGCGGCTGGGCATGGAGCTCACGGAGGCGGGGGCGCTGGTCCCCGAGCTGTCCACTGCAGCCATGGTCGTGCACCACCCGGAGGCGAAATACTTCAGTGCTTGACCAAACGTGCCCGTGCCCGCGCCCGTGCCCGTGCCCGAAAGGACGCCTGCGGTGCGTTTTGACCACGAACGCCTGGATGCTTACCGCGCCGCGGTCACGTTCCTTGCTTGGGCTCCGAGCGCGCTGGAAGGGCTACCGGCCCGTCGAAACTTCCTCGGCGATCAATTGATGCGGGCCGCTACATCGATCCCGCTCAACATCGCTGAGGGAGCTGGCGAGCACAGCCGAGCCGAGAAGGCACGCTTTTACCGCATAGCGCGCCGCTCTGCTGCCGAATGCGCTGCCATCCTTGACGCGCTTCGTGTGCTCGGATTTGCGGAGTCTGAACAGCTCTCGACTGGCCGCGAGCTCCTCGAGCGGATTGTCTCCATGTTAGTCGTCCTGTGTCAGAAGCTCGAACGGCCGGGCACGGGCACGGGCACGGGCACGGAGTGAGATCGTGTCACGTTTTCTAGAGCTCCTCCAGGACGACCGCCCCCACGTCTTTGACGGCGCCATGGGCACCATGCTCTACCAGAAGGGCGTGTTCATCAACCGTTGCTATGACGAGCTGAACCTGAAGGACGCCGAGCTGGTGAAGGAGATCCACCGCGCGTACCTCAAGGCGGGCGCCGAGTTGATCGAGACGAACACCTTTGGCGCCAACCGGGCCAAGCTCACGGAGTACGGTCTGGAAGCGCAGGTCCGGGAGATCAATGCGCGGGCGGCGGCGCTGGCGCGGGAAGCCGGGGCGGGTCGCGCGCTGGTGGGCGGGTCCATAGGCCCGCTGGGCGTCCGCATCGAGCCGTACGGCCCCACCTCCCTGGACGAGGCGCGCGCCCTGTTTCGCGAGCAGGCCGAGGGGCTGCTCGAGGGCGGCGTCGACTTCTTCATCCTGGAGACGTTCAGCGACCTGAGCGAGATCGAGCAGGCGCTGCGCGCGGTGCGGGAGCTCTGCGAGCTGCCGGTCGTCTGCCAGATGACCATGCAGGAGACCGGGGCCACCGCCTACGGCACGGCGCCCGAGCTGTGCGCCGCACGGCTGGACGAGTGGGGCGCCGACGTCATCGGCCTGAACTGCTCGGTGGGCCCGCACGGCATCCTGGAAGCCATCGAGAAGATGGCGGGCGCGACGCGGAAGAAGCTGTCGGCCCAGCCCAATGCCGGGCTGCCCCGCGAGATCCAGGGTCGGCAGATGTACATGGCCTCCCCGGAGTACATGGCCAAGTACGCGCAGCGGCTGATCCGCGCGGGCGCCAAGTTCGTGGGCGGCTGCTGCGGCACCACGCCCGAGCACATCAAGCTGATTGCCGACGCCGTGTACGCGCTCTCGCCGGGCCGCGTGCGCGTACGGCTCGCGCCGCCAGAAGCAGCCGCGCCTGACGTCCAGGTCGTGGCGCTGGCCGAGCGCTCGCACTGGGGCGCCAAGATCGCCGCCGGCGAGATGGTGAGCAGTGTGGAAATCGTGCCGCCCAAGGGCGTGAACCCCGCCAGGATGCTGGCGGGCGTGCGGCTGCTCAAGCGCGCCGGCATTGATGGCGTTAACGTGCCCGACGGGCCGCGCGCGCAGAGTCGTATGGGCGTGCTCGCCACCTCCGTGCTGATCGAGCAGATGGTGGGGATCGAGACCGTCATCCACTACTGCTGCCGCGACCGCAACCTGCTGGGCATGCTCTCCGACCTGCTGGGCGCGCACGCGCTGGGGCTGCGCAACATGCTCTTGATTACCGGGGACCCGCCCAAGATGGGGCCCTACCCGGAGGCGACGGCGGTCTTCGACATCGACTCGATCGGCCTCACCAACCTGGTCAGCCGGCTGAACCGCGGGCTCGATCCGGGCGGCAACCCGATTGGCGAGCCGACGTCGTTCACCATTGGCGTGGGCGTGAACCCGGGCGCGGTGGACGCGGACTACGAGCTGAACCGCTTCTACTGGAAGGTCGAGGCGGGCGCCGAGTACGCCATCACGCAGCCCGTCTTCGACCCGGACCAGCTCCTCGCCTTCATTGAGGAGCTCAAGAAGCGCGAGATCTGGATCCCCATGGTCGCCGGCATCTGGCCGCTGGTCTCGGCGCGCAACGCCGAGTTCCTGGCCAATGAGGTGCCCGGTGTGGTGGTGCCGCCCGAGGTAGTCGAGCGCATGCGGCGCGCGAGCGACAAGGGGAAGGAGTTCGCGCTCGAGGAGGGCGTGGCCATTGCGCGCGAGATGTTCGCGCAGGTGCGCCCGTACGTGCAGGGGATTCAGGTCAGCGCCCCCTTCGGCAAGGTCCCCTTCGCGCTTCAGGTATTCCAGGACATGGAGGGGATCGACGCGGCGCCGGGCGAGGAGCAGGTCGAGCCGGTAGACGCGCTGGGGTTCCCGCCGCCGGGGGCGCGGGCGAGCGCGTCAATTCCGGACTCCTAGGGCTCAGCATGTCATGCAGCTTGCCGTTTCTCGCCGGGGTACGGTAGCTTGGCGCCAATGTCGTTCGAGGAGGGAATCGTGACCAGGCTGCTCGAAGAAGCGATCCGGAGGGCGTCCCGGCCCCCGGCTGACTTGCAGGACCACATCGGTGCTGCGATACTCGCGGAAATGGAGGCCGACCTCGCCTGGGAGGCGACGTTGGCCAGCCCTGAATCCCTTCAGCTCCTGGACGAGTGGGCTGCCGAGGCGCTCGCGGACCTGAAGGCTGGGCGAACCGAGCCGCTCGATCCAGAGGCTATATGAAGTCGCGCCGGAACGCGCGCTTCAACAAGGCCTTCGAGAAAGCTGGCAAACCCGGTTCAAGAACTCGCCCGGGCCGCGTACAAGCGGTTCCGGGCGAATCCTTTTGATCCCCGGTTACGGTTCCACGAGATCCAGGGGGCTCGCACTTCGGGCGTTCACGCCGTTGATGTAGGGCACCACCTCGCCACTGCCTACCGAGCGCTGGGGGTCTGGGACAAGGACAAGGATGTGATCGTTTGGTTCTGGATCGGGTCTCACGAGGACTACAACAGCCGGCCGATTTATGTGGTCAAGGCAGTTTCCGACGCCCACGCCCCCCGGTGAATCCGGCAGAACAGTTGTCCGACACACCGAACGGGTGAATTTAGGTGGGCTCGTTGCGGATCGCGAAGTTGGCTTGGTCGGGCTTCAGGCCGGCCGTGATGGCCGCCTAGTGACCTCCCATTTCTGGAGGCTGGACGCCCCCCATCATGCGTTCTCTGGCCGCCCGGGCGCGCTCTAGACTTTCGCGTTCATCGGGTCCCCAGACGACAAGTATCCTACTGCTCGGTCTCGTTTGGGCAGTAAGCGCCGCGTACGTTGCCGGGCGACTCGATCAGGGCTGGTTCCCTCCCGACGACGGCATTCTGGCTCACAGCGCCGAGCGAATCTTACATGGCGAAACGCCGCACGCGGATTTTGACGATATCTACACCGGCGGGTTGACCTACCTTCATGCGCTGGGCCTCCGGATTTTTGGCACGAACCTCTTGTCGCTCAGGCTCGTGCTTTTTGTTTTCTTCCTGGCCTGGGTCCCTGTGGTCTACTGGATCGCAACTCAGTTCGCACGGCCGGCAACCGCGGCCCTAACGAGCCTTCTCGCCGTTGCCTGGAGCGTACCCACTTACACCGCCGCCATGCCTTCCTGGTACAACCTTTTCCTGGCAACGTTTGGGACCGGTGCGCTGCTGAAGCACGTCGCCACCGGGCACGGCGTGTGGCTGCTCGCAGCGGGCTTTTGCGCCGGCCTCTCGATGATGGTCAAAATAGTTGGCGTGCACTTCGTAGTGGGCGCCTTGCTTTTCTTGGCGTTTCGCGAGCAGATTTCTCCTCTCCGGTCCAACACGGCTGTAGCAGCGCCCGCGCTCGTGCGCTATTGGATGCTTGTCCTGGGAGCTTTGCTCACCCTGACGATCGCACTCTTGGAGACGCTTCGATATTTCCCGACACTTAACGCATTCACACACTTTGTGCTGCCCACGGTCGCCATCGGCGCTCTTCTCCTCAGGAACGAAGGGGCCGCACTGGCCGGCCCTTTCTGGCAGCGCCTTGGTCGGCTGCTCCGGCTGGCCGGCCCCTTCCTGGTTGGCCTTCTTACGCCA
>JACQVE010000228.1 GCA_016209965.1 Gemmatimonadota bacterium
GAAGGTCCGCTCGTGCCGCTGGCCGGCTGCACCGATCTCTACGTCGCCCTAAATTTCGGCACGCTCGAGGGGCGGCGCTTCCTCGACCTGTGGGCGCTCCCCGAGTTGAGGCGCATCGAGCGCCGGGACGGTGTGCTCTCGATCGGCGCGCTGGCCACCTGCACCCAGCTCATCCGCTCGCGGCTGGTGCGGCAGTGGCTGCCCATCCTGGCCGCCGCCGCCCGCGAGGTCGGCGGCGTGCAGATCCAGAACCGCGGCACGCTGGGCGGCAACATTGCCAATGCCTCGCCCGCCGGCGACACGCTGCCCGTCTTGGCCGCCGCCGACGCGGACGTGGTGTTGCGTAGCGCGAGCGGCGCGTCGCCTTCAACTCCTTCTACACCGGGTACCGCAAGACGGTGATGCGCGCCGACGAGCTGATCGTGGCCGTCGAGGTGCCGCCCGCCGAGGGGCGGCAGTGGTTCCGCAAGGTGGGGACCCGCCGGGCCCAGGCCATCTCGAAGCTGGTCATGGCCGCCGTGCGCGCGCCCCGGCCGCGCATCGCCCTGGGCAGCGTCGCCCCCACCGTGATCCGGCTGCCCCGCACCGAAGCGTGCCTCGCGGGCGGCGGCTCGATCGAGGAGGCGCAGCAGCTCCTGGCGCTGGAGATCCAGCCGATTGACGACCTGCGCTCGACGGCGGGCTACCGCCGGCAGGTGGCCATGAACCTGCTGCGGCGCTTCTGGCAGGACACGACCCCGAGATCGGAGTGACTGTGGCCGAAAGTACCGGCCCCTTGCGGACCGCCGCCCGGCGGGCCGCGCGTGAGTTTCAACGAGTCGGAGCTTGGTGCTCCCCTTGCGCAGCTTGACGGACTAGACTAGACTTAGCTCATGAAGAAGGTGAATATCCACGAGGCCAAGACGCACCTGTCGCGCCTGGTGGAGGAGGCGGTGCGCGGCGAGGACGTCGTGATCGCCAGAGCCGGCAAACCCCTGGTCCGGCTGGTACCGGTTTCTGCGCTGGAAGGGCCCCGGCCGTTGGGTTTGTTGGCAGGCAAGGTCCGGGAGTCGGAGGACTGGTGGGCGCCTGACCCGGCGCTGGAAGCGCTCTTTTACGGCGACGAGCAGGGTGAGGCGAATCCGGACCCGGCCGAGAAGACACGCCGATTGGGATGAACCTGCTGCTGGATTCTCACGCCCTGTTGTGGGCTCTGCACGATCCGGGGAAGCTGCGCTCGGAGGCGGCGGAGGCGATTCAGGATCCTGCTCGAGCCGTGTTCTTCAGTGCGGCTTCTGCCTGGGAGCTGGAACTCAAGGCGGCGGTGGGGAAGCTCGATCTCCCGGGAGACTGGCTGGCCGCGGCGGAGCGATCGGGTTTCCTTCAGCTTCCCGTGACGGCCGCTCAGGCGCGGGAGAGCGCCCGGCTGCCCTGGCACCACCGGGATCCTTTCGACCGCGTACTCGTGGCGCAGGCCCGGGAGCAGGGGCTAGGCATCGCTACACGGGACCCGATCATCCCGGCGTACGGCGTTCCCGTGTTCGAGGTGTAGCGATCCACGCGACGCTGCCGGACTCGCATTCGCGCTCACGTTCGTCGAGCACAGCCGAAGCCGGCGGGGATTCGAAGCAGCGCGCGGCCAGCCGAGGAATGCACGCGTCCGCCAAGAACTCGCCGCCGCGATCCTGAAATCTCCCCCTACGGCCTTATCCAAACGACTCTGCAAAATACGCCCGCATTCGGCCGCCGATCCATCCCCGCTGGCTTCGTTGAGGCCCGATGCGTGCAGGCGAGGAACCATTCAGCCCCCGGCTGCCTATTAGCTGCATGGTGAAATTAGCGGGGTTCCTCGGCGCTACGGTAGGCGGATGGCTGGGCTGGGTCATTGGCGCGCGCATCTCCTTCTTCACCGCTTTCTTCCTGAGCATCATCGGCACCGGGGCAGGCCTGTACCTTGGGCGCCAGTGGGCGCGACAGTACTTCTGACGCTCTGAGCCTTCCAGTGGGCTGCTGCTTCGCAGTTCGTGGTCGAGTGGGTCCCCTCGATCTGCCGGCCAACGCCTCGCATTTCGAGGCGCCGCAGCCGCGGCCGCTCGTGGCCATGGTGCCGGCGGACGGCTGGATGCTACGGCGTCGGGTTGCGCCTCGAGGATGCGACGGAGAAGAAGGGCCGCCCTCCGCCTCGGCGTTCCCCGCACCCGACTGGCGGACCGGCCGCCCCGGCGGCTACCGCTGCTCGCCGCCCGCCAGGTACGGACTGCCGTCCCGCGCCACCTCGAACGCCTTCGACTGACCCCGCGGGATGCTCAGCGAGCGCCACTCGCCGCCCCGGAAATGCTTCGCCAGGTACACGATCTGGCCCACGTGGTAGGCGTAATGCGTGAGCTGCCGGTTGATGGCCTGCATCACGGTGTGCGGCTCGCCGCGGATGCGCACCGTGCGCTCGAGGTCCGCCGCCGCCAGCGGCTCCAGCGCCGCGAAGGTGCAGCGCCAGCCCTCCTCCCACCACTGTTTCACCTGGGCCGCGCTCGTGCCCGCATCCAGCTCGAACTCCGAGTCGCGGTTCCGGTCCGGCTTCTCCCCGTCCGTGGTCAGGAAGTCCGTCCAGCGCGAGCGCATGTTGCCCGCCACGTGCTTCATGATGATGGCGATGCTGTTGGACTCCTGGTCCAGCGTGCGGAACAGCTCCGCATCCCCGACCTGCTCCATGGCCCGCTCCGCCAGCCGCTTGTACTTGCGCAGCTCGAGCAGTGCGTCCTCCAGATACTGGGCGCCCAGGGGCTCGGTCATGGCCGCTCCCTCCGCAAGGGGAATCGCCGTCCCGCCGCAACGCTACTATGTTGCCGCGCAGATGCCCCCGCAACCCCGGGGGAGACGCCGAGATAGCGCGCCCGACTCCGCAGCCCGAGCTCGCCCTCCGCAGCCGCCGCGTGGTCACGCCGCAGGGCGTGAAGCCGGCGGCCATTCTCCTCCGGAAGGGCGTGATCGACGACGTCGCCGCCTGCGAGGCGCCGCCCCCGGACGCCCGACTCCTGGACTACGCCGAAGCCGTGCTGCTGCCCGGGCTGGTGGACAGATCGCCTGCTTCATGTGTTCGAGCGGAGGGGCCGAAGGTCTCGCCCCGGGGCCCGTCGCTCGCGTCCGACGACCAGGTGTCCTGCGCACACCGACTGGGGAGGGCAGAGCTTTCCTGGAGGTCGTGGCGGTCGAATCGCTATGCGCCAAGCAGCCGCTGCACGAGGAGCGTCTGCATGTCGCGGCGTCCGTCGGC
>JACQVE010000229.1 GCA_016209965.1 Gemmatimonadota bacterium
CAGAAGGGGCGCGACATGAAGGAGAACTTGCGGCGCAACTTCGGGATGCCGCATCCTGAGGGGTACCGTAAGGCGCTCCGGCTCATGAAGCTGGCGGAGAAGTTCGGCCAACCCGTCGTCACGCTGATCGACACCCCGGGCGCCTACCCGGGGATCGGCGCGGAGGAGCGCGGGCAGGCCGAGGCGATCGCGCGCAACCTGCGGGAGATGGCGTTGCTGCGCACCCCCATCATCGCCGCCGTGATCGGCGAGGGCGGCAGCGGCGGCGCGCTGGCGCTGGGCGTGGCCGACCGGGTACTCATGCTCGAGAACGCCATCTACAGCGTCATTTCACCGGAGGGGTGCGCCGCGATATTGTGGAAGACCAGCGAGGCGCGGGACAAGGCGGCCGAGGCGCTCAAGCTCACGGCCGCCGACCTCGCCGCATTGGGCGTGGTGGACGAGGTCGTCCCCGAGCCGTCAGGCGGCGCGCACGAGGACTGGGACGAGGCTGCGGAGCGGCTGCACGAGACGTTGCTGCGTCACGTCCAGGAGGTCTCCGGCCTCACGGCCGACGAACTGCGCCGGCAGCGTTGGGAGAAGTACCAGCGGATGGGGGAGTGGAGGATCGTCGACTAGTGGCGTTGCGCCACGCGGCCGGCCCCATGGGGCCTGCCACCAGCGCCGCGCTTGCAAAGTACAGGAGGGCCGATCATGGCCCAGATTTTCGAGGTCAGCTTCAAGGGCAACCGGCGGGGCTACTACTCGGGCAGCGGCGAGGACTTCACGCTCAGCGACCACGTGGTCGTCGAGGCCGAGCGCGGGGAGGACCTGGGCCGGGTCACAGCCGGCGGTGCCATTGCGGAACGCAAGTGCCAGGGCTGTTCCACTGGTTGCGCGGCGCCCGTGCCGGAGCGCCGCGTGCTCCGGCGGGCGCGGCCCGAGGAGGTCGAGCGGCTGCTCGGCTTGCGCTCGGACGAGACGCGCGTGCGGCGCGTCACCCGCGAGAAGGTGCAGGGCTACGGCCTCAAGATGAAGGTCAGCGATGCGGAATGGCAGTACGACCACAACAAGCTGATCATCTATTTCACTGCCGAGCGGCGCGTCGATTTCCGCGAGCTGGTACGTGACCTCGCGCGCACGTTCCGCACGCGCATCGAGCTCAAGCAGGTGGGCGTGCGGGACGAGGCCGCACTGCTGGGAGGGGTCGGTCGATGCGGCCGGGAACTCTGCTGTTCGACCTGGCTGCAGGAGCTGAAGCCCGTTAGCCTGCAGCTCGCCAAGGACCAGCGGCTATCGCTGAACCCGTCGCAGATCTCGGGTTGCTGCGGCCGGCTCATGTGCTGCCTGACCTACGAGCACTACGCCTACCTCGAGGCGCGCAAGCGCTTCCCGCGGGAGGGTAAGACCCTGGTCACCGCGCGGGGGCGGGAGAAAGTGGTGAGTGTGGATATCTGGCGCGAGCGCGTGCTGCTCAAGGACCCCGAGGGCGGACGCCGCACGCTCGCGCTGGCCGAGCTCAGGGCCGAGGTGGCCGCTGCGGCGGAAGCCGGCGCGGGACAGGAACAGGCAGCAGCCGGCTGGGTCACAGCGCCCGATGCCGAAGGCAATGGCACTGGCCTGGACGGCGAGCAGCCGAACCACCGGGCAGCCGTCGCTCTGGACGGGGAGGACCTCGACGGGTGAAGGGCTTTTATTACCTCACCACCGCCATCGACTACGCCAACGGCCCCCCTCACATCGGTCACGCCTTCGAGAAGATCGGCGGCGATGCCGTCGCGCGCTACCACCGCCGGAAAGGGGAGAACGTCCATCTGGTGGTCGGGATGGACGAGCACGGGCTGAACGTGCTGCAGAGCGCGGGTGCCGCGGGCATCACGCCGCAGCAGTGGGTGGATGATCTGGCCGGGCAGTTCCTCTCCGCGTGGCAGCGCCTCTCCATCAGCAACGACGACTTCATCCGCACCACGCAGCCGCGGCACAGGCGCGCGGTCAACGTGATGATCGAGCGGATGCAGCGAGCGGGCGACCTCTATCGCGGCACCTACGAGGGTTACTACTGCGTGCGCTGCGAGGCATACAAGGCGGAGGAGGAACTGTCGGGGGAGGGCGGGGTGGCGGGGCTGAGGTGCCCCCTCCACCCCACCCGCGAAATCGTCTGGATGCGGGAGGAGAACTGGTTTTTCCGGCTCTCCCGCTACCGTGACCAGCTCCTCCAACTGCTGGACCAGCGGCCGGAATTCGTGCAGCCGGAGATCCGGCGCAACGAGATCCGGCGGGTTCTCGAGGAAGGACTGCAGGACATCTCCGTCTCGCGGAGCCGATTGCCGTGGGGCGTGCCCTGGCCGGGCGAGCCGGATCAGACGGTCTACGTCTGGATCGATGCACTGACCAACTATCTCTCGGCAGTGGGATTCCCGGACCCCGGCTACACCGCGTTCTGGCCGGCCGACCTGCACGTGATCGGCAAGGACATCACACGCTTCCACTGCATTTACTGGCCGGCCATGCTGCTGAGCGCGGGCCTCGAGCTGCCAGGCTCCGTCTGGGCACACGGCTTCTTGACGTACGAGGGCAGCAAGTTCTCGAAGTCCGCCGGCGCCTGGGTCGACCTCGATGACGCCATTGGCCGCTACGGCCCCGACGCGCTGCGCTACTACCTGCTGCGCGAAGTGCCATGGGCCGGCGACGGCGACTTCTCCTGGTCCCGTTTCGCCGAGCGCTACACCGCAGAGCTGGCCGACGACCTGGGTAACCTCGCCAATCGCACTATCACCATGATCGAACGCTACCGCGGCGGCCGGGTCCCGGCCGGCGCCGCTACGGCACTCGACGAGACCGCCGGCGCCGTGCTCCGGCGCTACACTGAGGCGATGGACGCCCACCTGCTGCACCAGGGCGCGGCCACGGCCATGGAGCTGGCCGACGCGGCCAATGTTTTCATCGAGCGGCGCGCGCCCTGGCGGCAGGCGCGGGAAGGCGACCAGGCCGCCGAGCTGGACGCGACGCTGGCCTCCCTGGCACGGACGCTGGGCAAGCTGGCCACGCTGCTCGAGCCCTTCATGCCCCAGAAGATGGCGGCGCTCGGGGGCTGGCTCGGGCTCGAGCCCCTTCCACAACTCGACCAGCTCGCCACGCTCGAACTGGCCGGCCGGCGCGTGAAGCGGGCGGAAGTACTGTTCCCCAAGTGGTCGAGTCCATAAGTACAGCGCCAGCTTATTGGTGAATTCGACCACCAGGCGTGCAAACTTCTTGACAGGCAACTCCCGGGAATGGTATCGTAGCCAGCGATCCCGCCATTCCAGGCTTCTGCATTGGTAATCGGCAAGCGCTACGGGCCCGGGCGGTCCGCCGCGCAGTGCAGCGTCAGCACTTCACCTGGTGATCGTACCATGGCCCGACGGCAGTGGACGCTTCTGCTTGTGCCGGACGACCATACTTCCTCGCGGCAGTTCCGGGTCTCGCGTGAATTGGTCCAGGTGGCGATCGCCGGCGGGCTCGTCCTCTTCTCGCTCCTCGCCTCCCTGGTCGCCGGGCTGCTGGTGCAGGAGAGCCGGAGCGCACAATCCGGGCGGCTGGTCCAGGAGAACGCCGTGCTGCAGACGGAGCTGCAGCGCATGCACAGCCAGGCGGCCCAGTTGAAGGCGTCGCTGGATGAGCTGGGGAAACGGGACGAACAATACCGGCTGATCGCGGGGCTCGAGCCCATTGACGAAGAGGTGCGCGAGGCAGGGATCGGCGGACCGGGTACAGAGACCCTCGAGTCGAACGAGTTATGGCGCGTCGACCCCGAGTTGGGCGAAGCGGCGTTCACCACGGCATACGACTTGAATGCCATGACTCGCCGGGCACGGCTGCTTTCCTCGAGCTGGAGGGAGGCGACCGAGACACTGCGACGGAAGCACCAGCTTCTGGCGGCGACGCCGTCGATCCTGCCGACTCGGGGCGTGATATCCAGCGCCTTCAGCCGGCAGCGGTGGCACCCGATCCTGGACCGGCCGCGTGCCCACGAGGGGATCGACATCGTGGCGCGCAGGGGCACGCCGATCCTGGCCGCAGCCAACGGCCGTGTGACGTACGTTGGCCGGCAGGCGGACTATGGGTTGATGGTCGAGGTGGACCACGGCTACGGCCGGGTGACGCGCTACGCGCACGCGTCGCGGGCCCTGGCGCGGCCTGGCCAGTTGGTACGGCGGGGGGAGAAGATTGGGGAGGTGGGGGATACTGGCCTGGCCATTGGCCCTCACCTCCATTACGAGGTGCTGGTGGACGGCCGGCCGACGAACCCGCGGCGCTTCATCTTCGATCGGGACGTGCTCGCGGAGTGACGGGCGCGGCCGGAACCGCGGATCCGTTCACGAGCGCCCCCCGGCTCCCCTGGGGGCGCTTTTTTCGTGGGGTGGTATGGGTTGGGCGGCGCTGTGTGTGGTGGGGCTGGGCTTGGCGCCGGCGTGGGCGGCAGCTCCGGACTTTCCTTTGGGTCCCCTGGTGGTGCGCCAGCCGCCGGGCGGGCCGCGGCTCATCATCCGCACGCAGCCGCGGGTGCCGCTCTCATCGACCTGTTCTCGAGGAGCTCGTGCCGCCGCCTCGCTCGGCGAGCCAGCCCTTGCCATCCTCGGACCGCTGGATTAGCTGTAGCGGCCATGGCCACCATCCATGAAAAGACCACAGAAGCGGCAGCGCTGGCACTGGAAGTCGATGGTGACGGCATTGCCTGGCTGACCTTTGACCGGCGGGGCAGTCGCGTGAACCTGCTAACCACGCCCGTCATGAGCCGGCTCGACGCGTTGCTGGGCGCGGTCGAGGAAGGCGCGCGCGCGGGGCGTATCCGCGCCCTCATCGTGCAGAGCGGCAAGCCGGGCACATTCATCGCGGGCGCTGACGTCGAGGAGATCGGCCGGGTCCGCGACGCGGCCGAGGGGACCGCCAAGTCGCGCCAGGGGCAGCGCATCTTCCGGCGCCTCGAGCTCCTGACCATCCCGACCATGGCGGCCATCGACGGCGTCTGCCTGGGCGGCGGGACAGAACTGGCACTGGCGTGCAGAAATCGGCTGGCCAGTGACCGGGCCGATACGCGCATCGGGCTGCCCGAGGTGCGACTGGGCATCCTGCCCGGCTTCGGGGGGACAGTACGGCTGCCGCGGCTGCTCGGGCTGCGCGCCGCCCTCGAGCTCATCGTGTCCGGCAAGCCCATATCCGCCAGGCGCGCGCTGCGCATCGGCCTGGTGGACGAGGTCGTGCCCACAACCATGCTGCGCGACAGGGTGAAACACTTCGCTCGCGAGCGGATCGAGAAGCGGCACGTGACCCGCCGGAAAAGGCCGGCGCTGACTCGCCTGCTCGAGCGCACGCCGCCCGGCCGGCGCCTGCTGCTGCAGCTCGCGCGCCGCCAGGTGCGGAAGGAGACGGGCGGCAACTATCCGGCCCCGCTCGCCGCCATCGATACATTGTCCCGCACCGTCGGCCGGCCGCTCGATCCGGCCTTCGAGCTGGAGGCCCGCACACTGGGAGAGCTCATTGCGACGGACGTGTGCAAGAACCTGGTGCACGTCTTCCGGCTCACGGAGTCGGCCAAGAAGGCGGGCCCGCTGCTCGAGCCCCGGAGCGTGGACGTGGTGGGGGTCCTGGGCGCGGGCGTGATGGGCGGCGGCATCGCCCAGTTGCTGGCGTATCACGGCCTGGGCGTACGCCTGAAGGACGTCCAGGCGCGAGCGATCGGGCAGGCGCTGCACCACGCCCGCGAGCTGTTCGACGCGGCGGTCCGGCGCGGGCGCCTCGAGCGGCGGGCGGCCGAGGAGGCGTTCGGCCGCATCGCGCCCACGCTGGATTACTCGGGCTTCGCGCGCGTGGATGTCGTGATCGAGGCCGTGGTCGAGCGCATGGAGGTGAAGCAGCAGGTACTGCACGAGGTCGAGGCACGCGTCGCGTCCGGGGGCGTGCTGACGTCCAACACATCATCACTCTCGATCCAGGAGATGCAGAAAGCTCTCGAGCGGCCCGCCGACTTCTGCGGCATGCATTTCTTCAATCCGGTGGAGCGCATGCCGCTGGTCGAAGTCGTGCGTGCGCCCGATACCTCAGACGGGGCGGTGGCCACCATCTTTGCGCTGGCCCGGCGCCTGGGGAAAACGCCACTCGAGGTGAAAGACGGACCCGGCTTCCTGGTCAACCGGCTGCTCGGTCCCTACCTCAATGAAGCCGGCTGGCTGCTCGCCGATGGCGCGAGCATCGAGGCGATCGACCGCGCGCTCACGGCGTTCGGCATGCCCATGGGGCCGCTCCGCCTCCTGGACGAGATCGGGCTGGACGTCGCCGCCCACGCCGCCGGCGTGATGCACGAGGCCTTAGGCGAGCGCTTCCGACCCGCACTGCCGCTGCTCGCGCTGCGCCGGACGGCAAGGCTGGGCCGCAAAGGGGGGCGGGGCTTCTACCGCTACGAGGGGGGAAAGTCGAAGGAGGCAGACGCCGCCATCTATGCCGAGCTGCGGGACAGCGTTCCCGCCTCGCGCCGCGAGCTGCCACGTGCCCTCATCCAGGAGCGGACAGTGCTGGCCATGGTGAACGAAGCGGCCCGCGCACTCGAGGACGGCATCGTCGGCCGGGCCGCAGACGTGGACCTGGCCATGATCCTGGGCACCGGCTTCCCACCCTTCCGCGGCGGACTGCTGCGCTACGCCGATGCGCTGGGGTTGCCCGCCATTCTCGGAAAACTGGGCGCCTTCGAGCGCGAGCGGGGCCCCCGCTTCCAGCCCGCGCCCCTGCTGCGCGAGCGGGCAGTGGCCGGCCGCGGATTCTACGACTAGCGCGGCCGGGCCGACCACCAGACAGGGCCCGGGTCAGAGCTGATCGCATGCCGCCGCCCGAGGTCCGCATCCACTACCACCGGCTGCCGCAGCGCGAGGAGTTGTTCGTGCAGCAGCTCGTCCACCGCTCGGCGGACGTCGTGATCACCTACCAGCCCGCGACGCCGCTGGCACGCCCGCTCCAGGTGCAGGGACAGGTAGTGCTCGAGGAGGGGTCGCCCGCTGTCTGGTTCACGTTCCCGGGCGCCTGGCACGACATTGGCCGGTTCCACAACGCCGACGGCCGCTTCACTGGTATCTACACCAATATCCTTACGCCGCCCAGATTCCACGGCCCGCTGAGCTGGGAGACGACCGACCTGTTCCTGGACGTCTGGCAGGGGGCAGGCGGCCCGCCAGCCTTGCTGGACGTGGCGGAGCTGGCGCAGGCGCTGGACGCAGGGTGGATCGATCCCGAGCTGGCCGCTATGGCGC
>JACQVE010000230.1 GCA_016209965.1 Gemmatimonadota bacterium
CACTTGCTGGTAGAGGTGGAAGGCACGCTGCACGATCATCTTGGTGACCAGGTCCAGCGAAACCACGCCGGCGACCAGGCCGAAGAAGATGCCGGCCTTGCCACTGTCCCAGGCGCGCACGCCAGCGCCCTCGATTCTCAGCTCGGTTCCGTCCACTCGGGAAATCTCCGTTTCGGGCGCCATTCCTCAGGGTTGCGGCGGCCATTCCACCGGCATCAAGGCGATGCGCGCGGGCAGGCCATCCAGCTCCAGCTCACGGGTAAGGGCAAAGCCGTTGGCCAGTTCCGCGTCGGCCTCGAGGCGAACGGCCAGCGTTTCCCGGGCAATGTACTCCCGGTGCTCGAGTGCGGCCTCGAGCACGTCCGGCGCGCCCGCAATTCCCAGGGCTATGCGATCTTCGACGCGCAACCCCGCCTCGCGCCGCAGCCGCTGGATGCGGTTGACCAGCTCGCGCGCCAACCCTTCCTGGCGCAAAGCGCGGTCCACTGTGCGGTCGAGGGCAATGGTGAAGCCGGCATCGGCCTCGATCACCAGCTCACCGCGCGCCGCTTCCTGCACCTCGAGCTCGTCCGGCGCAAGCTCGAAGCCCTCGCCGTCCACCACAATGGTGAGCGGCTGGCCCTGGCGGAGCGCCTGCAGCCGCTCGGCCGGAATGGCTCGGATCTGCTCGGCGATCCAGGGCGTACGCGGGCCGAAGCGCTTGCCCAGCGCGCGGAAATTCGGTTGCGCGCGCAGTTCGACCAGCTCTCCGGCATCGGCGAGGAAGCGAACCTCCTTCACGTTCAGCTCGTCGCTGAGCAAACGCAGCAGCTCCTGGGAGATCTCGGTGCCACGTGGCAGAACGGCGTACATGGTGCGGAGCGGCTGGCGCACGCGGAGCCTCAGCTCCTCGCGCGCGGCGCGGCCGAGCCGGGCGAGCGTGCGCACGGCATCCATGGCCACGTCCAGCCGCGGATCCTGCAGCTCCGCCTGCGACTCGGGGAAGCGCGCGAGGTGCACACTCGTGCCGCCCGTGAGCGCGCGGTGCAGCCAGTCCGCGTGGAAGGGGGTGACGGGTGCGAGGAGTCGCGCGACCGTGAGCAGCGTGTCGGCCAGGGTGCGGAAAGCGGCGCGCGTGTCCGCCTGGTCGGCACTGCCCCAGAAGCGGTCGCGGCTGCGGCGGACGTACCAGTTCGAGACGTCGTCCACAATGAAATCGCCCACCGCGCGGGCGGCGCGCGTGATCTCGTAGGCCTCCATGTCGCGATCCACCTGCTCGACCAGCGCGTTGAGTCGCGAGAGCAGCCAGCGGTCGAGCACGGCTCGCCGGGCAGTCGGCGGATCGGCGTCCGAGGCCGCCCAGCCCTCAAGGTTGGCATAGAGCGCGAAAAAGCGATACGTGTTGGCCAGGGTGTCGAAGGTGCGCCGCGCCGACTCGCTCAGCGCCTGCGCATCGAAGCGTTTGCTGACCCAGGGCTGACTGCCCGTCACCAGATACCAGCGGATGGCGTCGGCGCCGAACTGCGCAATGGCCTCCCAGGGGTCGACCACGTTGCCGCGGGATTTGGACATCTTCTGCCCCTCGGCATCCAGCACCAAGTCATTGACCACCACATTGCGGTAGGCTGGCCCCAGCTCGAGCAGCGTCGAGATGGCCATGAGCGAGTAAAACCAGCCGCGGGTCTGGTCCACGCCCTCGCAGATGAAGTCGGCGGGGAAGTGGCGTCGCCAGGCGTCCTGGTTCTGGAACGGGTAGTGCCACTGCGCGTAGGGCATGGCGCCCGAGTCGAACCAGACGTCGATCACTTCGGGCGTCCGGCGCATCACGCCGCCGCAGGTCGCGCACTCCCAGCTCGGCTGGTCAATGAACGGCTTGTGCGGATCGAAGCCTTCCGGCAGGCCGCCGGCGCGCTGGGCCAGTTCAGCGAGCGAGCCGATGAACTCGAGGTGCGCGGCCTCGCGGTCGCAGACCCAGGCGGGGAGCGGCGTGCCCCAGTAGCGGTCGCGGGAGAGTGCCCAGTCCACGTTGCCGGCCAGCCACTCGCCGAAGCGGCCGGAGCCGACCTCGTGCGGGTACCAGTGCACCTGGCGGTTGTTCGCCAGCATCTGGTCCTTGACCGCCGTAGTGCGGATGTACCACGAGTCGCGGGCGATGTAGAGCAGCGGGCTCGAGCAGCGCCAGCAGTGCGGGTAAGTGTGGGGCTCGAGGGAGTAGCGGAACACCAGCCCCCGGCGCTTCAGGTCCTCGACCAGCACCTCGTCCGCCGTCTTGACGAACTGTCCGCCCACCAGCGGCAGCCGGGCGTCGAAGCGGCCGGCGTCATCCAGCGGCTGGAGCATGGGCAGCCCGTGGCGCTGCCCTGCGGCGTAGTCGTCCGCGCCGAAGGCGGGTGCGAGGTGGACGATGCCCGTGCCGTCCTCCGCGCTCACGAAGTCCTCGGCCACCGCGCGCCACGCCTCCTCGCTGCCGGCGGGCGCCGGAACGAGGTCGAACGGCCGGCGGTAGCGCAGGCCAACCAGTTCGCCGGCGCGGTAGCGGCGGCGCACGGCGACACTCGAGCCGAACACGGCGGGCACGCGCGACTCGGCCAGGATCAGCCGGGCCCCGTCCACCTCGACATCGACATACGGCAGCTCGGGGTGCAGGGCGAGTGCGGCATTGGAGGGCAAGGTCCAGGGCGTCGTCGTCCACACCAGGAAGGCGCGGCCCTCGGCGTCCGCCTCGCCGTCCGCGCCGAAGATAGGCGCTAGGAAATAGAGGGACGGGTCATTGACCTCTTCGTAGCCCAGCGCGACCTCATGGGAGCTGAGCCCGGTGCCGCAGCGCGGGCAGTAGGCCACGCTCTTGTGGCCGCGATAGATCAGGCCGCGCCCGTAGAGCTGCTTCAGGATCCACCACACGCTCTCGATGTACTCGGGCGTGAAGGTGACATACGGCCGCGAGTAGTCGAGCCAGTACCCGGTCCGCTCCGAGAGCCGCTCCCACTCCTCCTTGTAGGTGAACACGCTCGAGCGGCACACCTCGTTAAAGCGGGCGACGCCGAATTCCTCGATCTCCCGCTTGCCGCTGATCCCCAGTTTCTTCTCTGCCTCGATCTCGACCGGCAGGCCGTGCGTGTCCCAGCCGGCAATCCGCGTGATGTGCAGGCCGCGCATGGTGTGATAGCGGCAGACCAGATCCTTGATGGTACGGCTCAACACGTGGTGGATGCCGGGCCGGCCATTGGCCGTGGGCGGGCCCTCGTAGAACACGAACTCGGGCGCGCCCGCCGTAGCCTCGAGCGTGCGCCGGAAGAGGTCCTCGGCGCGCCACTGCTCGAGCACCTGCTCCTCGAGGCGGATCACGCTGTCGGGGTAGTCGGGAAACTTCATGGAGTCACGCCAGCCGCTGCAGTACGCCCTTGATCAGCGCCGTCAGCCTGGGCTCGGCCGCGGCGGCCGTGCGGATGATGGCCTGGATGTCCGCCGGCTCGAGGGCGTCCGGCAGGCAGCGGTCGGTGATAATGCTGATGCCCAGCACGCGCATGTCCATGTGCCGGGCCACGATCACCTCGGGCACGGTGCTCATGCCCACCACGTCAGCGCCCATGGTGCGCAGCATCCGGTACTCAGCGCGCGTCTCTAGGTTCGGGCCGGGCACGGCGACATACACGCCGCGGCGCAGGGGAATGCGCAGCTCGAGGGCGACCTCCTGCGCCAGCCGCTGCAGCCCGTGGTCGTAGGGCTGGGACATGTCCGGAAAGCGGGGGCCGAGGTCGTCCAGGTTGGGGCCGATCAGCGGACTATCGCCCAGCAGATTGATGTGGTCGTCCAGCAGGACCAGGTCGCCCGCGTCCCAGAGCGGGTTCATGCCGCCGCAGGCATTCGAGACCACGAGCGTGCGCGCGCCCAGCAGGTACATGACGCGGACCGGGAAACTGACCTGCGGCAGCGTGTACCCCTCGTAGCGGTGGAAGCGGCCCTGCATGGCCACGACCCGGCGGCCGGCGAGGCGGCCGAGCAGCAGCCGGCCAGTGTGGGTCTCGACCGTGGAAACGGGGAAATGCGGGAGCTCGGTATAGGGGATCGCTAGCTCGACCTCGATGTCCTCGGCCAGCGCGCCCAGCCCGGTGCCCAGGATGATGGCGACGTCGGGCTGGAACGCGCTGCGGCTGCGCACCGCGTCCACCGCTTCCTGGATCATGGCGCGCTGCGCCGCCGCGGCGGGTCCGCTCACGCTTCCTCATCCAGCTTCGAGAGCAGCGCCTCGACCTCGGACTCGCTCGGCTGCGCCGCCGGCGCCTGCACCGCCACCGCTCCCGGCTTTCGCCCACCCTGCCCCGGCTTAACCGACCGGAGCTCGAGGGTCTCCTCGATCACGCTTAGCTCTGCCAGCTCCCGCTCGAGAAAGCTGCGGTATCCCTGGATCAATTGCGCGCGCCGCGCCCGGATCCGGCGCAACGTCTCTTCCTCCTGCTGGATCGCGTCGAAGGCGCCCGCCCGGATGCGCGCCGCTTCTGCCTCCGCCTCACGACGGCTCAGCTCCGCGGCCTTGGCAGCCTGGCGCTTGGCCTCCTCGCGCAGCTCCTGCGCGCTGACCAGCGCCTCCGTCAAAGCCCGCTCCCGCTCCCGGAACTCGGAAAGCTGCTCGTCCAGCCGCTTGGCACGCTCCGCCAGCGTCAGGTTCTCCTTCACCAACTGCTCCATACGCTCGGCAACCAGGTCGAGGAAGTCGTCGACCAGCGCGCGGTGGTAGCCCCGCAGCGCGCCGCGGAAGTCGCCCTTCTTCCTGCGCACTTCGAGTGGCGTAAGATCGATCATGGCGTCCGTTCCCCGAAAAGGACCGTCCCGAGTCGCACCATGGTGCTGCCCTCCTCCACCGCCACTTCGAAGTCGTTGGACATCCCCATCGAGAGGTGCCGGGCCTGGAAGCCGGGCAGGCCGCGCCCCCATGCCTCGAACAGCTCGCGCGCGCCAGCAAACGCGCGTCGCAGCACGCCCTCGTCGCCGGTGAGGGGCGCCATGGTCATGACCCCCTCGAGGCGCAGGCGCGGCAACTCGACGATCTGCGCGACCGCGTCCCGCGCCTCCGCCGGCGCAAAGCCGCCCTTGCTCACCTCGCCGCTGGTATTGACCTGGACCAGGCAGGCAATGTCACGACCCGACCGCTCCGCTTCCCTCGACAACTCGACTGCCAGGCGCAGCGAGTCCAGGGAGTGCAGCAGGTCGAAGAGCGCCAGCGCGCGCCGTGCCTTGTTGCGCTGGAGGTGACCGATCAGGTGCCACTCGACGCGGTCCCGTCCCGCCCGGGCAACCTTCTCTTCCAGCTCGTGGACCCGGTTCTCTCCGCAGCGCCTTAGACTGCAGGCCAGGGCGGCTTCCACTGCCGCAACCGGGTAACCCTTGGTCACGGCCACCACCTCGACCGCCCCAC
Organism: Gemmatimonadota bacterium; assembly: GCA_016209965.1. Classification (NCBI taxonomy): domain Bacteria; kingdom Pseudomonadati; phylum Gemmatimonadota; species Gemmatimonadota bacterium. Next base: position 5,393 of record JACQVE010000230.1, read on the forward strand.
TCAGACCGGATCGCCTCAGCGCCTGCTCGATCCGGTCCCTGACCCGCGGGAGATGTTCCTGTAACCGCGAAAGATACATAAACTCATTATCTTACCACATGGGGTCGAGAAAGATCAACGGATTCGGGGCTGGAGGGCTGGGGGGCTGGGGCTCGGGCTGGGGCCTGCCGGCGCTGCGGCGGCGAGCAGGCGGTCATCCCGGCAGGGAAGGATAGGAGCGCGGGTTCAGCGCGCGCGGCCGGCGGGGCTGACTCAGCGGGTTGGCGGCTGCCGGCCCTCGGGGGTCGTGCGGAAGGTGACGCGCCGGGCGCCGGCTTCCTGCAGTTCGCGCTGCACGCGGTCGATGACGCGGTAGGGCACATTGCGATCGCCGCGCAGCACCACGACCAGGCGGCGGTCGCTGGCCTGGTACAACGGCGCCACGACTTCAGAAACCTGTGCGGGCGCAACGGCCTGGTCATTGATGTAGATGGCGCCGTCCGGCTCGATCCAGACGTGCAGGATGTTCTTGCGGGGCTCGTCCACGTCCTCGGTGGCCTGTGCGGCGGGCAGGACCACAGCGCGTGGCTGCTCCCTGCGGAAGGTGGTGCTGACCATGAAGAAGATCAGGAGCAGGAACGCCATGTCGGCCAGGGAGGAGGAGGGGATCTCGCTGGCCGTGCGGGCCTTGCGTTGCAGTCGCGCCTGGCGGATCACGGCTGCTCCTCAAGCACCTGCAGCGAGACTCGCCGGGCGCCGGCGGCGCGCAGCTCGTCCAATACGTCGATCATCTGGTGGTAGGACGCAGCCGGATGCGTGGCCACGGCCGCGATCATGTCGGGGTTGCGGCTCGCCTCGGCGCGCCAGATCTCGCCTACCTGGGCGACCACTACCCGTTCCGTTGCCGGCGCCTCGCCCCGCCGCAGCTCGAGGGCCCCGTCAGGCTGGATGACGAGCCGCAGGATATTCTTCTCGAGGACCTCGATCTGCTGCTCCGGTGTGGGGAGCGTGAGGGGCAGCCCCTTTTCCTGGTCAAAGATGGTGGTGACCAGGAAGAAGATGAGCAGGTTGAAGGCAATATCCGCCATGGACGCGGTCGGGATCTCGCTCACGATCCGGGCACGCCGGCGGAAGACAGCCATTCGTCCCCCTAATCGGCGGCCGGCCGGGGTCCTGCGGCGCCGGTCGCCGTCTTCTCCAGGTCCCAGAGCAGAGTGAGCACCGACGCCGCGCTTTCCTCCATGCGCACGATCAACTTGTCGATGCGCGTGACGAAGAAGTTGTAGGCGATGTTGACGGGTACGGCGATGGTGAGCCCCGCGGCCGTCGTGATCAGCGCCACCTTGATGCCGCCGGCGACGAGCGACGCCTCGATCTGCCCGGCGTCGGCGATGGCGCCAAAAGCGGAGATCATGCCCATGACCGTGCCCAGGAACCCGAGCAGCGGCGCGACACTCGAGATGGTGGCCAGCAGGCCCAGCCCGCGCTCGAGGAACCCCAGCTCGATGCTGCCCGTGGTCTGCACCGCCTTTTCCAGGTCCCGCCCCCTGGTGCGGCGGTCGTGCAGCCGGCGCAGTCCTTCGGCGAGGATGGCGGCCACCGGCCCCGGCGTCGTCTGCGCCAGCTCGAGGGCATCACCCAGGCGCCCCTGCCGGCCGAGCGCCTCGACCCGCCCGAGCAGGCCGCGGGACTGCCGCTCCGCGGCCCAGAGCGCATATCCCTTGGCCAGGATGACGGCCAGGGCGAGCAGGGAGGCGGCCAGCAGCGGGTACATCATGATGCCGCCATCCTGGAACAGCTGGAGGAGCGCGTACTCGCCTCCGCTCACACGCCGCCTCCACTGATTCCCGTGCGCGCCAGCCTGGGTGACGGTATGACCGCCTGCCCCGCCAGCACCTCGCGCAGCCGATCCAGGCTGATGTTCCGCTCGAGGCGGCCGCGGTGCGCCAGGGAGATGTGCGCGGTCTCCTCACTGACGACGACCACGAGTGCGTCAGTCTCCTCGGACAGGCCTATCGCCGCGCGGTGCCGGGTGCCCAGACTCTTGTCCGCGACCGGGAACTGGGTCAGCGGCAGGATCACGCCGGCGGCGATGATGGTATCGCCGGAAATCAGCACGGCGCCGTCGTGCAGCGGGCCGTAGGGCGCGAAGATGCTGACCAGGATGTCGGCCGAGACACGGGCCTGAATGCGCGTCCCCGTCTCGGCGTACTCCTCGAGGCCGATCTCCCGCTCGACGGCCAGGATCGCGCCCACCTTGGCGCGCGCCAGCCGCTCGACGGTCTCGACCAGCTCCTCGACCACCGCGCTCGCCTCCATCTTGTTGAACAGGCGGAGCATGCGGTTCTGACCCAGGCGGGTCAGCGCGCTGCGCAGCTCGGGCTGGAAGACGATCAGCGCGGCAATCGCGCCGTACTGGAAGAGCTTCTCCATCAGGTAGCGGATCAGGTCCAGGTCCAGGAAGCGAGCGGCAAAATACATGGCGATCAGGACCACGGCGCCGATCAGCATTTGCATGGCCCGAGTGCGGGCGAGCAGACGCAGGACGTAATAGAGGCCGATGGCCACGATCAGGATCTGCAGCAGATCCTTGACGCCGGGCAGGAGGAACGCGTAGCGCTCGAAGAATCCGGTCACGTGGCGGCGAGGATGGCTTCGGCGACGGCCAGTGCGCGGCGCAGCGCCCGCACATCATGGACGCGGAACAGGTGCGCGCCCCGGAAGAGGGCGGCGACGCAAGCGGCGATGGTGCCTTCCAGGCGCTCGGCCGGCGGCAGCTCGCCCGCCAGCTCGCCGACGAAGCGCTTGCGGGACGGCCCGACCAGCACGGGTCGGCCCAGCTCGAGCAGCCGGTCGAGTCGGGCGAGGACGGCGATACTGTGCTCCGTCCGCTTGGCAAACCCGAGGCCGGGGTCCAGCACGACGGCCCCGGGATCGACGCCGCCCGCGCCGGCGCGCTCGAGCGATTCCGCGAGCTCGGCCACGATATCGCCGACCGGGTCGGCGCCGTAGCGGGCCAGCTCGTAGCTGGCCATGGTCTCCACCGTGCCGCGGGAGTGCATGAGCACGAGGCCCGCGCCGGCTTCGGCTGCGGCGCGGCCCAGCCGGGGGTCGAGGCGCAGGCCGGAGACGTCGTTGATGACCGCGGCGCCCTCCGCGAGCGCGGCGCGGGCGACTTCCGCCTTCACGGTGTCGACCGAGACGAGCAGGTCCGGCCAGCGGCGGACCAGCTCGCGCACGACGGGCAGCACGCGGGCCGTTTCCTCGGCCGCGGAGACGGGGGCGGCGCCGGGCCGGGTCGACTCGCCGCCGATATCGATCAGGTCGGTGCCCTGCTCGATCAGCCGTTCCGCGTGTGCCACGGCGGAATCCAGGCCGGTGTGGCGCCCGCCCTGCCAGAAGGAGTCGGGCGTGAGGTTCAGGACGCCGAGGATGCGGGGACGGTCCAGCAGGAGGGTGCCGCGGGCCGTGCGCCAGCTTTCGGGCCGCCGCTGGGCAAGACCATGCCGCGCCGCCCCCGCCGCTGAAGGCGCCCCACGCGTCCCGGCGTCAGGCTCGACGGACGGGTGGCGCGCGGCCGCCGGCATCAGCGGGTGGGGTCCGGCTTGGGCTTGGCGGCGGCCACGCCGCGCGCGGCACTGCCGCGGGCGGCCGGCGCCGACACGGCTTCGGCGGCGGCCTCCTCGGGCTCGCCGGCGCCGGCCGGGACCAGCGCCGCAGCCGCGTCTTCGGGGGGCTGCGCACGCGCCGCGGCGCCGCGCCTGCGCTGCCCGGCGCTGCGGCTCCTGCCGGCCAGCTTGAGCGGCTTGCCGGCCGCGAGCGCCTCGACCTGCTCGCGATCCAGTGTTTCCACCTCGAGCAGCGTGTCGGCCATGAGGACCAGGAGATCCCGATTCGCCTCAAGCGTCTGGCGCGCGTGCCCGTACGCCGCATCGATCAGCCGCTTGACTTCTGCGTCCACCAGCTCGGCGGTGCGCTCGGCGACCGGGCGCCGCTGGAAGATCTCGCGGCCCAGGAATATCTCCTGCTCCGCGTCCCCTACGGCCACAGGGCCGATTTGCTCACTCATGCCGAACTGCGAGACCATGCGCCGCGCCATCTGCGTGGCCCGCTCGATATCGTTGCCCGCGCCGGTTGTGATCTTTTCGGCCCCGAAGACCAGCTCTTCGGCGGCGCGGCCGCCGAACAGCATGGCGAGCTGCGCGAGCAGATAGTCTCTCGAGTAGGAGTGCCGGTCCTCCTCGGGCAGCGACGCGGTGACGCCCAGCGCCCGGCCGCGCGGCACGATCGTGATCTTGTGCACGGGGTCGAGTCCGGGCGTACGCAGGGCGACAACGGCGTGACCCGCTTCGTGATACGCGGTGAGCCGCCGCTCCGACTCGGACAGTACCAGGCTTTTCCGCTCCGCGCCCAGCAGGAGCTTGTCCTTGGCGTCGTCGAGGTCCGCCATGAACACCTTTTCCTGGTCGCGGCGCGCCGCGAGCAGCGCCGCCTCGTTGACCAGGTTGGCCAGGTCCGCGCCACTCATGCCGGGCGTGCCCTTGGCCAGCGACGAGACGTCGACGTTGTTGGCCAGCGGCACCTTGCGCAGGTGCACGCGCAGGATCCCCTCGCGTCCCTTCACGTCCGGCGAGTCCACCACGATCTGGCGGTCGAAGCGGCCAGGGCGCAGCAGCGCGGGATCCAGCACGTCCGGACGATTGGTCGCGGCCAGCAGGATCACTCCGTCATTGGACTCGAAGCCGTCCATCTCGACCAGGAGCTGGTTCAGCGTCTGCTCCCGCTCGTCGTGGCCGCCGCCCAGGCCGGCGCCGCGGTGACGGCCGACGGCATCGATCTCGTCAATGAAGATGATACAGGGCGCGTGGGACTTTCCCTGCTCGAACAGGTCACGCACGCGCGATGCGCCCACGCCCACGAACATCTCGACGAAGTCGGAGCCGGACATGGAGAAGAACGGCCTCCCCGCCTCACCTGCCACCGCCCGCGCCAGCAAGGTCTTCCCCGTGCCGGGCGGGCCCACCAGCAGCGCGCCCTTGGGCAGCCGGCCGCCCAGCCGGGTGAACTTCTGCGGGTCCTTCAGGAACTCGATGATCTCCTGCAGCTCGTCCTTCGCTTCATCGCAGCCGGCCACATCGGCGAACGTGACCTTGGGCGTGTCGCCCGTGAGCAGCCGCGCCTTCGACTTGCCGAACTGGAAGGCCTTGGACCCGCCCACCTGCATCTGCCGCATGACAAAGAGCCAGATGCCGATCAGGATCAGCCAGGGCACAATGCCCAGGAAGATCGACCACCAGTTGCGGCGCGCCTCGACCGATTTGATGTCCTCGACGCCCGCCGCCTGGATCTGCGAGAGGATCTCGTGGCTGTCCTTGATGGGCAGCAGGGTGCGGAACTGCTTGACCTCGCGCCGCTGCACGGTCAGCGGCGTGCGCAGCTTGCCCTCCACTGCCTTGCCGTCCATGATCGTCAGCTCCTTGACGTTGTCCGACTGGAGCTGCTCCATGAACTGCGTGTACGACAGCTCGACCGCCTGCTGCCGCTGCGGGCTGACCAACTGCATGATCAGCACGGGCACCAGGATGATGAGGATCCAGAAGGACGCCGTCCTCGAGAGACGCGTCCACCGGGTCCCCCGGCCGCCGCGGTTGCCGTCCCGCTCGGGCATTCCTTTGACCTTCCTGTCCTTCGGCTTCACAGACTCGCGATAAAGGGTAAGTTGCGATATTGCTCGCTGTGGTCCAGCCCGTAGCCGATCAGGAACTCGGCCGGCGCATCAAAGCCGACCCAGCGCGGTTCCTTGACCAGGTACGGCGCCACGTGCTTGTGCAGCAGCGCACACAGCTCGAGGCTCCCCGGCTGGCGCTGCTCGAGCAGTGGGATCAGCCGGTTCAGCGTGTTCCCGCTGTCAATAATATCCTCCACCAGCAAGACGTGCCTGCCGGCGAGCCCGGCTTCCGGGTCGTACACCAGGCGCACGTCGCCACTGCTCACGGTGCCGCTGCCGTAGCTGGCGGCGACCAGGAAATCCACGGACATGGGCCGTGCGATCTGGCGGACCAGGTCCGCCAGGAACACGAAGGAGCCCTTCAGCAGCCCGAGCACCAGCAGGTCCTCGCCTGCCGGGTAGGCGCTGGTGATCTCCTGCCCCATCTCCCGCACGCGCTCGGCGATCGCGGCCTCCGGGAAGACAATGCGCCGCAGCTCCCGCCCGCCCATGAGCGCCATGGTCTTAGCCGAGTTCGACATCGGACACCGCAATGGTCAGTGCCGGTCCTTGCGGCGGCGGCGGAGCGTCGGCGCTGCGCGCCACCCCGACCACCCACAACACGCGGCCGGCGGCGTCGGCGAGCACGGGGGCGAGCGCCCGCTGAGTCCGGCCGGTGCGTCGCTCCGCGAACAACTTCTTCAGCTTCTTGGTCCCGTAGGCCAGACGGATGCGGTCGCCCGGACGCCAGGCGCGAACCACCAGGGGGAAACGGAGGGCGGCGGGATCGAAGGCTTCCGCCGGACCGGGCCCGCCCGGGATGGCGAGGCTCCAGCGGACGGCGAGCCCGCGGCCGCCAATGACCGCCTCCCCCTCCCCCGCACCGGCCTCCCCGATGACCAGCGGCCGCTCGGCCGCCCGCGGCTCCGGTTGCAGCGGGCGGCGCCGGAGCCGGATCCGGTCGAATTCCCGCTCGAGCGTCACGCCGCCCGCTACCTGGATCTGGCCGCCGCTTGCGCCTGTCCTGATAAACTCGACCGCCGCCCGGGTTCCGGCCCGATCGGGCACGCTGTGCAGGCGGCGTAAGAATCGGCGGAGCACGCGGGCGCGTACCGGCGCATGATACGAAAGCAGGACAGGCCTGGCAAGCTCGATGGCGCCCTCACGGGCCTCGAGCAGCACGGCCGGCTCGAGCATGTCGAGAACGGCGTCCCAGGCCGTTTCCGCGTGGCGCGCGTGCTCGGCGAGCCGGACCAGCGCGCGGGCCGCGCCAGGCTGGATCGCCTCGAGGCGGGGAAGCACCTCGTGCCGCAGCCGGTTGCGCGCATAGCCCACCAGCACGTTGGTCGGGTCTTCGCGCCAGGACAGGCCGGCCGCGGCCGCGTACTCGGCAATCTGAGCGCGCGGGAAGCGGAGCAGCGGGCGGACCAGCCGGCCGCGGCGCTCCGGAATGCCGGCCAGGCCGCGCAGCCCGGTGCCGCGGATGATGCGGAACAGCACCGTCTCGGCCTGGTCGTCCGCGTGATGCCCCGTGGCCAGGCGGTGGGCGCGGCGGCGCAGGGCGACGGTGCGGAGAAAGCGGTAGCGCAGGGCGCGAGCAGCGGCCTCGGAGCGGGGTGGCCGCCGTGCCCGCGCCCTGACCAGCGGCACGCCCCAGGCGCGGCACAGGCCGGCCACCCACCGGCCATCGGCCGCACTGTCATCGCGCATGGCGTGGTCCAGGTGGGCTGCCACCAGGCGCAGCGCCCACTGCTCGCCCAGGCGGAAGTGCAGGAGGTGGAGGAGTACGACGGAGTCCATGCCGCCCGACACGGCCACGACGACCGTCTGGCCCGCGCGGATCAGCCCGGTCTCGCGGAGGTGGCGCGGGAAGCGAGCGCCCAACGGCGTCGCCTCATGTGGCGCAAGCGCCGGCGGCCCCGCCTGCTGCATCGCTCGCTCCCCCGCCTGAAGGTTTCTAGCTAGCTACGCGTCAGCGCCGCCCGCTACCACCACTCGCCGCGCCAGGCCCGCCACTGCCGGCGGCTGGGACGCTCGAGCTGGGCGCCGCAAGAGGAATTCGAATTCATAGCCCCGGCCGAGCTCCGCGCCATAACCCCGGCCCTCGAACCGGCGGCGCCAGGTGCGGGGCACGCGGCCGAACCCGGCGCCGTAGCCCAGGCCGGTACGGTACTCGGTGTCGTACGTCTCGCGCCAGTCGCGCCGGGGCAGCCCGGCCGGTGGGCCGCGGAACCAGCCGAAGCGGCCCGCGTGCCGGCCCAGCTC
>JACQVE010000231.1 GCA_016209965.1 Gemmatimonadota bacterium
ATGCGGGAGACGCCGCCCCGGCCGTGCGTTGCCATAGCGATCAGGTCCACCGCGTTGCGCTCGGCAAAGTCGAGTATGCCGGCCGCGGGACTCGCGTGCACGATCACGGCCGTCGCCACCTCGGCCGAACCCGCCCGCAGCCGCCCGGCCACTCCGGGGAGGTAGGATCCCGCGTCCCGCATCTGGACCTGCAAGTCGTTGGGGTCTGGCCGGCCAGGCTGAGGCACGTAGCGGCCCAGCACGTAGACGGGCCGGATCACCCGCAGCAAGGTGTACCCTGCCCCGGCAAGATCACCGAGGCTCGTCGCCGGACCCAAGACGGCCTCCGCCAACTCCGAACCATCCAGCGGGACGAGCACATGCTGGAACGCTAATACCGGATCGAGCTCGACGCGCGCTCTGGTCTCTCCATTCCGAATCAGCAGCAGCGGAATCCCCGCCCGCCGGACCAGCCCATCGGCAACACTGCCCAGCCAGGCGCGCTCGAAGCCGCCACGCCCATGCGTCGTCATCACGATCAGATCGACGTCTGCGCTCCGCGCATGGCGCAGCAGGTTTTCGACCACCGCGCCCTCCAGCGCGGCAACCCGCACATCCAGCGGAAGCCTGCTCCTCACCTGCGCCGCCACTCTCTCCAGGTAGTCGAGCTCCCGCACCTCGAGCCGCTGCTCGAGCGCCGGGTCGAGAAGCGCACCCAGCTCGCCCGCCAGGCCATGGGGAACCGGGACATGGACATGGACAAGGTGGATGCCCACTCCACGGGCGCGGGCAATGCCCAGCGCCACCGGTAGGGCGTGCTCGCTGAAGGCCGAGCCATCGAGCGGCACCAGGATCGACTTGCTCATGAGGCGCTCCTGTTCAGGGTACCAGTGCCGTGGCGGGCAGGGCGCGTGCCACTTGGGGCCCGTGCACAAGTGCTATCCCGACAACAACTTGAATTCAGACTCAGGGGGCGTTGCGCAGCGCCGCCCGGGGCGGAACGCCCCAGCCGTGGGCAGTGCGCAGGCCAAGCCACCCCAGCGGCCGAGCGGCCGAGCCCGCTGACAGTTGTTGTGACCCGTCTGACCGAGAGAGCGCCTGCGAGCGAGCGGAGGGATCTCGGATGCCTGACCGTGAGGCCGTGTAGTAGCCGACCACTGGCGGGATCGGTGGGCGGGAGCAGAGCGTTGCGGATGGGTGGCTTTTGGTCCGACCCTGGCGCGGCGATGTCGCGACCTGCGACATTGGCCGGGGGGTTGCAGGCCGCGCAGTGCGGGACGATGGTGGCGGAAGTGCTGGTGCGACGCGGGGTTCAGGGAGGTAGAGGGAAGCGGCGAGTGGCTGGTACGGAACGCGCACGATCCGGGGCGCGAAGCGGCGGAGCGTGGGTGTGAAGCGGAGCAGCGAAGCGATGCCAGCAGCGGGTGTTTATGGCCGGCTCCTGGACCGGATGACGGAGCCGGTGGCGGTGACGGACACGGCGTTCCGGGTGAGGTACGTGAACGCGGCGGCGGCGCGTTGTCTGGAGCGGAGCCGCGCAGAGGTAGTGGGCCGGCCCCTCTCGGACTTCCTGCCGGGCCGGTACGACAGTGGGCCGCCTGACGCGGGGAGTGGCTGGCGCTTCGAGCGGCTGGCACAAGGGTGGGCGGCGTTTGGCCCGTTGCGCACGGCCGCGTCGGTGGTGGACGAGGAGTGGGTACAGCGCATGGTGGACGCGGAGCAGCTCGCGGCGGTGGGGCAGCTTGCGGCGAGCGTGGCGCACGAGATCGGCGCGCCCCTGACGGCGATCAGTGTAGCCGTCGAGTACCTGTTGAAACGGGAGTGCGGCACGTGTCAGTTTGCCGGCCGGGATCTGGAGGTGATCCTGACGCAGACGCGGCGGATCGCGCAGTTGTCGCGGCGTCTGGTGGACCTGGCGCGGCCGGGCGAGCCGGAGCTGCGGCCCATCGACCTGAACCGCGTGATAGCCGAGGGGTTCGAGCTGCTGGAGAAGCAACTGGCCAGGAGCGGGATCAAGACCGCGCTGTTGCTGGAGCCAGCCTTGCCCCTGCTGCACGGCGATGCCGACCAGTTGCAGCAGGTGCTGCTCAACCTGGTGCTGAACGCGCAGCGGGCGATGGCGCAGGGCGGCGGCAGGCTCGAGGTCTCGACGCGCCTGCGCCGGCCGAACGTGGAACTGGTGGTGGCGGACACGGGCCCGGGGATCGCGGCGGCGGACGTGCCCAAAATCTTTCTGCCGTTCTTTTCCCGCTCCGGCGGCACCGGCCTGGGGCTGCCGCTGGCGCGGCAGATTGTACACAAGCACGGCGGCAGCATCGAGGTCGAGAGCGTGCCAGGTGCGGGAGCCGTATTCAAGGTTCGCTTACCGGCAGGGCAGCCATGAGTGAAGAAAACGGGAAGGTCGACAGCAGGAAAGCGCGGGTGCTGGTGGTCGAGGACGAAGAAATCGTGGGCGACCTACTGGTCAAGGTGTTGGGCGAGGAGGGTTACGCGGTGGAATCGGTGGCCAGCGGCGAGGATGCGCTCAAAGCCCTGGACCGCGAGCTGTATGACCTGGTGCTGCTGGACCTGAACCTCCCGGGCATGTACGGCATGAACGTGCTTTCGGCGGCGCCAGCGCTGCAGACGGACGCGCAGTTCATTGTCATGACGGCGTTCGGCTCGGTGGACACGGCGGTCGAGGCCATGCGGCTGGGCGCGTTCGATTACATCAACAAGCCGTTCCGCAGCGAGGAGCTACTGCTGACGCTGGAGCGGGCGCTGCACGAAACAGAGCTGCGCCGGGAGGTGGCTCAGTTGCGGCGTCGGGCGGGGGAGGGGGTGAGGGGGAACATTGTGGGGAAGTCGCCGCCCATCGAGCGCATGTTTGACCTGATCGAGCGGGTCGCGGCCACGCGTGCCACGGTGCTGATCACGGGCGAAACGGGGACGGGCAAGGAGCTGGTGGCGCGCGTGATCCACGACCTGTCAGACCGCGCGCGCAAGCCCTTCATCCCCACCAACTGCTCGGCGCTGCCGGAGACGCTGCTCGAGTCGGAGCTGTTCGGCCACATGAAGGGCAGCTTCACGGGCGCGATTGCAAGCCGGCGCGGGCTGTTCGAGGAGGCGAGTGGGGGGACGCTGTTCCTGGACGAGGTCTCGACGGTCTCGCCCGCGATCCAGGTGAAGCTGCTGCGCGTGCTGCAGGACCGGCGCATCCAGCGGGTGGGCGGAGGGCAGTTCATCCCGGTGGATTTCCGCTTGCTGGTGGCGACCAACGTGGACCTGAGCGAGGAGGTCGCCACCGGCCGGTTCCGGGAAGACCTCTTCTACCGGCTGAACGTGTTCCCCATCCGCGTGCCGCCGCTGCGCGAACGGAAGAGCGACATCCCGCTGCTGGCGAACTATTTCCGCACGCGGCTGGCCCGGGAGAATGGCGTCGAGCCGCCGGAGATCACGGCCGATACCATGCGGCGGCTCATGGCCTACGATTGGCCCGGCAATGTTCGGGAGCTGGAGAACTTTATCGAGCGGGCGGTGATCATGCACGCGGGCGCGCGCTCGATGCCCTTCGAGGCGCCGCCGGGGCAGACCAGCCGCTCGGAGCGCCAGCTCCTGGACCAGGCGCGGCAGGAGCGGTGGAGCCTGGAGCGCCTCGAGCGCGAGTACCTCCTGGACATGCTGGACGAGGCGCACGGCCACAAGGGTCACGCCGCAGAGATCCTGGGCATTGATCGCCGCACGCTGTACCGCAAGCTGAAGCGCTATCAGAAGGAAGGGATCCTGCCGGAGCTCGATCTGACGGCCGACTAGGGACGCAGGACCGGCTGCCTCGGCTGGCGCGGTCCGCGCCGTCGGCCCGCCGGACGGGAGGACGCCTTGGGACAGAAGTTGTTCCGCACCGCGTTATGCGCGGTAGGCGGCGGGTGTGGTGGGGCTGTCGTGCCCCGCTGGTTCGGCGTGCTGCCCGAGCTGGGCGTCGAGTGTGTATGCCTTTTCTGGGCCATACCACCCAGTAGGCAGGGCGTCACGGATCTGGACGCGCTGTGCGCGGCCGGCAAGCGGTGGCTGGCCGAGCTGGCAGCGCTGGGCGCCCAAGGCGAGCTGGTGCTGAAACGAGGGAACCCCGGGCCATGGCTCACGGCGCTGGCGAGCATCGTCGAGGTCGACCTGGTGGTCACGGGGCCGCCGGCGACCCGGCAGGGCAGCAGCCGCACCATCACCCACCTGCTGGAGCATCTGTCCAAGCCGCTGTTACTTCTTCCCGGCGGCGAGGGCCCCGCTGGCCCCGACCTCCTGGCCCGGCCGCTGGTAGATTCTGACGGCACGCCGGAAGCCCGGGCGCTGATCGAGAGCTGGACGGCCGGCTCCGCAGAGCGGAGCTTTGTGCGGCCAGGCGGCCGCACCGCGCGGGAGCGCGTGCACCAGGCGCTGCGGGCATGCGTCGAGACGGATGCGACCATCCTCGTGCTACCCGGGCGAGCCCGGGCGATGGTTCCGCATCTGCTGCGCAGCACGGCGGTCCCCTTGCTGGTCGCGCCACCCCACCCACTCCCCACGGCTGCTTCCCGCCGCGCTGGCCCCACCCCGGGCGGCTGAGTCTCGAATTCGCCAGTACGGCCGCCTGGGCCGCCTATCCATCCCCGCAGCAGGGCGCGTTCGTCTCAGGACCCCGGCAGGCAAGCGCGGGGTAAGCAATGCCTGGCCCAAGGGCTTGATATCGGGGGAATGTTTGCCGATCCCCTCCTCATTATCACTCATTGGAAACGCTTCGCGCCATCATGAGCAGGCGGAGGACCGCGCCCAAGGGACGGCTCAGCGACCGTGACGTGAGCGATCTCGCGGCGCGGGGCGAAGCGGAGCTCGCACGGGAGCGCCTGGCCACCGAGCAGGCTGCGCGGATCGCGGCCGAGGAGGCGCAGGAGCGGCTGCGCCAGTCGGAGGCCAAGTTCGCGGGCATCGTCTCCATCGCCTCGGACGCCATCATCTCCGTGAACGAGGCTCAGCAGATCATCCTCTTCAACCAGGGCGCCGAGACGATGTTCGGCTACCAGGCTTCGGACGTCCTCGGCCGGCGTCTGGACATGCTGCTGCCGCGCGGCGCGCGGCCGGCGCATCGCGAACACATCCGCGATTTCGGGCAGTCCCCAATCGCCGCTCGACGTATGGCGGAGCGCCAGGAAATCTCCGGCCAGCGGAAGAACGGCGAGGAGTTCCCGGCCGAGGCCGCCATCTCGAAGCTGGATCTCGGGAACGAGCGGATCTACACGGTGGTGCTGCGCGACATCAGCCGGCGCAAGCGAGCGGAGGAGGCGCAACGCTTCCTGGCGCAGGCGAGCAGCGTGTTGGCGGCGTCGCTGGATCACGAGACAACACTGGCCAGTGTGGCACGGCTGGCGGCCGGCCCCCTCGCCGACTTCTGCATTATTGACCTGGTCCAGGAGGGCGGCCACGTGGATCGGCTGGTAGTCGCGCACGCGGACCCGGCGAAGGAAGGAGTGGCCCAGCAGCTTCTTCGATACCCGCTGGACCGCAGCCGGCCGCACCTGGTGTTCAAGATGCTGCAGACGGGCCAGCCGGAGCTGTGGCCGGAACTGCCGGAATCGTACCTCGAGTCCGTGGCGCAGAACAAGGATCACCTGCGCTTGCTCGGCGCGCTCCACATCCGCTCCCTCCTGGCCGTGCCGCTCCGGAGCCACGGGCGCCTGCTCGGTGCCCTGACCCTGGTCATGGCCGAGTCTGGCCGGCATTACCAGCCGGAGGACCTCGAGCTGGCCGAGGAGCTGGCGCATCGCGCCGCTCTGGCCATCGAGAACGCGCGACTCTACCGCGAGGCGCAGAAGGCCGTGTGGGCACGCGATGAGGTGCTTTCCGTGGTGTCGCATGACCTGGGCAACCCCCTCAGCGCCATCTTTATCGGAACGGGACTGCTGCTGAAGAGCCTTCCTGCCGACGGCCGGCCGGACGAGTCGCGACAGCACCTCGAGGCGATCCGGGCGTCCGCGGCGCAAATGGAGAGGCTGATCGGCAACCTGCTCGAGATCCGGCGCATGGAGGCGGGTCGGCTGCGGCTCGATTGCAAGCCTGAGGAGCCGGCCGGCCTCATCGCCGAAGCCTGCCACGTGCTCCAGCCGCTGGCCTCGGTCAAGTCACAATTGCTACAGACGGAGATCCCCGCGGATGGACTGCCGCGCGTGCTCGCGGACCGCGAGCGCGTGCTGCAGGTGCTCTCCAACCTGGTGGGTAACGCCGTGAAGTATACGCCGGCCGGCGGACGCATCACCGTTCGGGCCGAAACCCGGGAGGCCGAGGTTGGCTTCCTGGTCAGCGACACGGGACCGGGCATTCCCCCGGAGCATCTGCCCCACATCTTCGAGCGCTTCTGGCAGGTGCGCCAGAGCGGCCGCCGCGGCATCGGCCTCGGACTCGCCATCGCCAAAGGCATCGTGGAGGCCCACGGCGGCCGCATCTGGGTCGAGAGCCGGCCAGGCGCCGGCTCGACATTCCACTTCACGCTGCCCATGGCAGAGTGATATGAGAGGGACCACGCCGCCATAAGAATTCCCCCTACGTCTGCTGCCCTTTCCCCTCAGCAAAAATCCTCCGTCCTC
>JACQVE010000232.1 GCA_016209965.1 Gemmatimonadota bacterium
CCAGGTGGTCCACAATGGCGGCGACGGCGGCATCGGCCGGCTGGCTGCGCGTCCACTGCCAGAACTCGTGCAGCGTGCCGAGCGCCTGCTGGACGGGTGTGCCGGGCGGGGCAGCCGGCGGTACATCGAAGCGGAAGCCGCTGCCGGCCAGAGCGTGCTCCGCCAGTTGCTCGTGGTCCAGGCCGAAGAACAGGCCGGTCAGGACGGCCACGGTCAGCGTCGGGTCGCCCGGATCGGCCAGCGCGCGGAGCAGCCGCGCCAGCTCCTCCAGCTCCTCCTCTATGCCGATGCCGCCGCCCGTGACCTGCACCGGCAGGTTTCTGGCCTCCAGTGCCCGCGCGTAGATGGCCAGACACCCCTTCCGTTGCGTCAGCACCAGGAAGTCGCCCGGCCGCCGCTCGCCCTGCTCGATCCGCTCGTGGATCCAGCTTGCCACCAGCTCCGCGTCCTCCGCGGCGATCAACTGCTGGCGAGTCGAAGCCGGGGCCGGAAACTCGTACCAGCAGACGCGCGCCCGGGTGGCAGCCTGCACCGCACCCCCCACAACCTCCGCACCCCTGCCCCCCTCGGGTGCCGGGTCGGGACGCACCGCCCGCAGCCAGGCGAATGCCGCCTGGTGGTCCGTGGCCTGCGCCGGAAAGCGCGCGGCGAAGACCTGGTTCACGAACTGCTCGATGGGTCGGGTAGAGCGAAAGTTCGAGGTCAGCTCGACCACGGCGCCCCACTCCTGGAAGCGGCGCTTCACTTGGTTATAGATGGCGATGTCCGCGCGCCGGAACCGGTAGATGCTCTGCTTCGGATCGCCCACCACGAAGAGCGCGCCCGCTCGCGGCTCGGCCAGCCGCCAGTCCTGGGCGTCGGGGTCGCGAGCGGCCAGCAGGAACAGGACCTCGGCCTGAATGGGGTCCGTATCCTGGAACTCGTCCACCAGCAGGCAGGGGTAGCGCTCGGCCAGGGCGCGGCGAGCCGCCGGGTGCTCGCGCAGCAGCCGCGCGGCCAGCATGAGCAGGTCCTGGAAGTCCAGCCGGCCGCTGCGGCGCCGCTCGGCGCTGAACGCGGCCGCCGCGCGCAGGGCGAGCTCGAGCGCGTAAGGGTAGCGGTGCGCGTACCACTGCTGCAGCAGCCGCTCGACGGGCCCGCCCGGCCCAGCCAGCGCGGCGAGCTCGCCAGCCAGCTCCCGCGCGGACTGCGCCCTCGCGGGATCGGCACCCCACCGCTCCCGGCGCACGCCGAAGTTCGCCCCCTGCAGCTCCGCCAGCGCCTCGAAGAGGCGCGCCCGCTCGTGCCACCCCAGCGCGCGGTGAAAGCGGAGGCTGCGGAGCCGCGTCTGGAACGCGTCCCAGCCGCCTCGCGGCTCGGCCTCGGGCAGGAGCGCGATCGCCCTGTCGAGCAACTGCTCGAGCTGCGCCCGCAGCGCCTCCGGGTCCGGGGCCTCAAAAGGATGGCCGGGGAAGGCGACGTCGGGATTGTCGCTCAACTGGCGGAAGAGCCCGAAGAGCGCGCCGGGCCTCATTCCCAGCTCGGCCGCGCGCAGCAGCAGGGCGTCGCCCTGGGCGGCCAGCCGCTCGAGGTGCCGCATCCAGAAGTCGCGGGCCAGCCGGTCCGCCTCGACCGCCTGCAGCTCGCGGAATGCCGGGTCCAGCCCCGCCTCGAGCGGCCGCTCGCGCAACAGCCGGGCGCAGAACGAGTGGATGGTGCCGATGAAGCCGCGGTCCAGCTCCTTTAGCGCCCGGTCGACGCGTTCGAGCACGGGCCCGTCTCCGGACTTCTGCGCCCGCCGCAGCTCGACCTCGAGCTGAACCTGGAAGCGCTGGCGCAGCTCCGCCGCCGCCTTGCGCGTAAAGGTCACCGCCGCGAGCTGGTCCACCCGCGCCTTGTCGCAGCGCACCAGGGCGACCATCCGCCCCACCATTTCCGTTGTCTTGCCCGCGCCCGCGCCCGCCTCCACCAGCAGGCTGGTCTCCAGATCGCTGCGGATGCGGTCGCGCGCCGCCTGGTCGGGCAGCAGGCCGGCGGCTGCCGCGCCGACCTCCGCCGCGGCGTCGCCGAGCTGCCCTGCCGCGCCAGAGACTCCCGGCGGGCTGGCCGGCACCGCGGCCGGCGGGAAGAGCGAGAGCTGGGTCATGGCGAACGCCGCACTTCGGCGAGCGCCTCCAGCTCCGGCACCCAGGCCAGGTGCTGGCGCGTCCAGGCGGCCAGCGGGGAGTCGACCTCGCCCCAACGCTCTCCCACGCGGCAAATCTCGCGATAGTCGCAGAACTTGCAGTCATCCGGGTTGTCCGTGGGCATGAAGTGGCCACGGGCGGCAAGGTCCAGCAGCCGGTCGATGACCGCCAGCCCCGCCCGCAGTTGGGCGGCATCGCGGCTCCAGCACTCGTTCTGGCCCTGCCGGGTGGGGAAGTGGTACTCCGCGCGGTCCGCGGGCTGGCCCAGCAGCTTCTCGGCTGCCAGCACATACAACGTGTGCTGCAGCCGCCGCCCGCCCTGGAAGACGCCCGTGCCCGGCGCGTAGCTGCGCCTCGACCCCGTCTTGTAGTCGACCACCACCAGCCCCTCCGGGCGCCGGTCCACGCGGTCGATCCTGCCGCTCAGGCGGATCACGCCGCCGGGCAGTTCGATCGGGACCAGGTCGTGCGCGGTCCCCGGGCCGAAGCCGAGCTCCAGCGCGTGCCAGGGCGCACCGCGCGTCCGCACCATTTCCACGAAGGCGCGCGCGTCCTCTCGCAGCTCCCCGACCTGACGCTGGAAGACCGCCTCACTGGGCACGGGGATGGCTGCGCGGGCCAGCCCGATCCGCCGGTCCAGCGTCTCCAGCGTCAGGGCCAGGAACTCCGGACTCTCCGGCGCGATGCCCTGCCGCCGAGCATCGCCCAGCACGTCCTCGTACAACTTGTGCAGCAGCTTGCCGCGTTCCAGCGGATCGAGCCAGACCTCCGGGTCCAGGTGCGGGTCCTCGGGTGCGCGGATGCGCAGGATGTAACGATAGAAGTAGCGGTGCGGACAGGTGCCGAGCGTCTCGAGGCGGGTGGCAGAGACGGCCGTTTCCGGGTCGCGGCGCGGATCGAGCCGCTCGGGCCGGGGCACGATACGGCCGTGGTACGCGGTGAACTCGCGCCGCCGCCGGGCACGACGGGCGTTGAGTCCGGCGCGCAACCCGGGAAAGCCGGCGAGCACCGCGCGGGTGCCGGAGAGGAGAAGTCCATCGGAGGACAGCGCGCCCAGCCAGGCGTCGGCAGCGTCCAGGCGAGCGGCGCCGGCGGGCACGGCACAGGCCAGCGCACCGAGCTGCTCGTGCAGTTGCCGGTAATCAGCCGTGGGGTCGCCGAGCCGCAGCCGCAGTGCCTGCAACAGCACGGCAGCCGGCGCAATGGCGCGGGCCTCCGCTGCCTCCCAGGCGCTGTAGCTGAGCGTCACCTGGCCGCGCAGGCGGGCCAGCAGCGCCGCCAGCCGGTGCCGCGCCTCTTCCAGGCGGTCCATGCTGGTGGGCAGGTCCGCCCCGGCCAGGGCCACGTTGACGCGGCGGCGGTCTTCGTCGAGCAGCAACGGGTCCTGCACCCCGGCGCCAGGAAAGCGGGCGGCGTCCAGCCCGACCACGAAGCTGGCCGGCCGGCCAGTCAACCCCCCATGTTCCAGATCCGAGAGGTGCAGGTGCGCGCCGCTCGAGGTCCAGGGCGCGGCACCGTCTGCGGCCGGCGCGGGCACGCGCAGCTCGAGACTGCCGCGCAGGATCGCCAGGGCAGCGCCGAAGGAGGTGGGCCGCTGCAGGCTTTCCGCCACCCGCTCGAGCCGCGCCCCGAGCCGGGCGCGCGCCGTGGCATCCACACCGCTGCCGGCGGGCACCAATTCGAGGAAGGCCAGCGCGCCACGGGCGATGTCGGCGGCCGATGTGGGGGCGTTGTCGGCGCCCGCCCACGCCGCCGCCGGCGCCGTGGCCTCAAGCACCTGCAGCAGGGAGCGGAGCAAATCCAGCTCCGCCCGCTCGCGGCGCGCCCACTCCGCCGCCTGCTCCCCGTCCTCGCCGCCCGGCGCCGCCAGCGCGGGCGGCGGCGCGGCCTCGAGCGCCCCCTCGATCGCCGCCAGGTAACGGTCCAGCCCCCAGCCAATGCGCAGGCGGCGCAGTCGCCGGGCGAGCGCGGGCCCGGGGCGCCACTCGCCGCCCGCCGGCGGGACGACGTCGCCCACTTCCAGCAGGCCGCGCAGCACCTCGGCCGGGCAGCCCTCCTCGAGCCAGCGGAAGTAGCCGGCCAGCGCCCGGGCGGGGCGGGTCCGGTCCACGGGCAGGCCCACGGCGTAGCTCACCGGGATGCCCAGGCGCTGCGCCAGGGTGTCCAGCGCGGCGCCGTACGCAGCCGCGTCCGTGGCCACGATCTCGACCTGATCCCAGCGCAGCCCTGCGGCCAGCACGCGCCGCAGCACTTCGCGTAGCTCGTCCGTGGGGCTGGCCGCGGCAAAGAGGTCGATTCGCGGCGTGTCCGGCGCCAGTCCCGCCAGCTCGGGCTCATGCAGGAAGGAGAGGCGGCTCGAGGGCGCCGAGGCCTCGCGCCAGAGGACCGCGGCCGGCGCCGCCAGCCTGGCCGTCGGATCAGCCGCCAGAACTGCCGCGCCATGCGCGCCCAGCCAGCGCAGGAGCCGGCCGGTCAAGCCCCGCCGGTGGAGCCCCGGCAGCAGGTAGATCCGGGCGGCCGGCGGCGCGGACGTGCCCTGCTCCAGCGCCTCCGCGGCCCGGCGGAGCACGGCCGCCGTGTCAGCCTTGCCGGCGGCCGCCAGCCGCGCCTCGTAGCCGGCCAGGATAGCCGCCAGCACGTCCCGCTTCCCGGCGTGATCCA
This sequence comes from Gemmatimonadota bacterium, assembly GCA_016209965.1. Lineage (NCBI taxonomy): Bacteria > Pseudomonadati > Gemmatimonadota > Gemmatimonadota bacterium. The sequence continues at coordinate 4,827 of JACQVE010000232.1, forward strand.
GCGGCACGCGCGCCAGCTCGACCCCGCGGATGCCAGCCAGGCGCAGGGCCTGTACCGAGCTGGCCAGCGCCTCGCGGAAGCCGGCCCCCTCCGCCAGCGCCCGGAAGCGCAGGTGCGACGGCCCAGCCAGCACCTCGTCCGCGACTTCATCCAGCCGCGCGCGCTGCTCGAGCTCGTCCGCCAGCTCGAGCCCCTCGGCAGCCAGTTGTGGCGCGACCATGCCGTGCGCGAGCTGCCAGGGCGTGACCGCCTCCCACCCCACCCAGCCGATCCCGGCCACCCCCAGCGCCCGCAGCAGCTCCCGCCCTTCGCCCTGGCGCCGGCACACGAGCAGCTTGCGCTCGAAGGGGTGCTCGGCCCCGGCAGCCGCCAGCGAGGCCAGCAGGCAAGAGACCCCTGTGCGGCCGGCGAGCGGCGGAGAAGCCGGCTCGGGGAGCGGCATCACGGACGGCTCTCCAGGCTTCATCACGGGCTCTTCTGCAAGCGCCACCAATAGCGGATCTACGGACGGCTCGCCGGCCCCTGCAGGCGGCATGACCGGCGGCGCTTCCGGCGGCCCGGCCGGATCCGGCTGGTAATCCTGGCCGGCTCGGCGGGACGCCGCCGCTCAGGCCTTGCGCTCGAGCAGGGCAACGAAATCGTCCAGCGGCACCGCCGCCAGCGTCGTGATCTGCACGCTGCCCCGCGCCCCCAGTTCCGCCGACACGCGGGCGATGGTGGCGTTGTCCGGCGCGTCCACGATGTTCACGAAGTCGAACGGGCCGAGCACGGCGAACTGCTCGCGCACTTTCACGCCGAACTTCTCGATCTCGCTGTTCACCTGGCGGATGCGGCCGGGGTTCTTGGTGAGGGTCTCGGCACCTTCACCGGTGAGCTTGCTGAGCAGGACGTAGGTGGGCATGAGGACCTCCAGGTTCGGGATGGTATTGCTGTGCAGGCGCACCATCGAGGATGCCATCGCCGCGCAGGTTAGACAACCCCGGGCGCCGGGCATAGAATAGCACGGCGGCCGGGACCTCTCCTGAGGCGCCGCTCTGCTCCGCCTGGCGGGGCGCAGCCGGGCGGGCCTGCCCTCCCACGCAGCTTCGGGCGAGGCACGGTCCGTTGCCGCATGCGGCGCGGGCACGGCGCCGGGTCAGAGCAGAAGTGGCGGGGCCGTTCTGAGCGCCGCCCGCAACCTTGGCCCGTGCACGGTGCAAGACCATGGCCAAACGAGCCGATACTCACGCGCCTGCTGCCGGCCCACCTGCGAGTGCCGACGAGGTGCGCGCGCTGCTGCAGGCTCTGCTAGAGCGCGTGCCCGATGTCCGCTTCGCTTACCTCTTTGGCTCGTTCGCCAAGGGTCGCGTCCCGCGCCAGTAGCGACATCGACGTCGAGCCCGCCCGCCGCGCCCGACTGCGCGGGTCCCTAAACTCTGCCCGGACCATGGCTGCCATGAAGAGGCTGCACATCATCCTGCTCGCCGCTCTCCCCACGCTGCTGCTGCCTGCCGCAGCCGCGGCGGCGCAGGCGCCGGAACTGTCGACCTTCAGCATTGTGGCCTGCGACACCGCGAACGGCTTCCTGGGCGTCGCCATCCAGTCCCGGGTGGTGGCGGCCGGCGCCATTGTGCCTGCAGCCCGCGCGGGCGTGGGCGCGATCGCCAGCCAGGCCGCAGCCAATGTTGCCTACAAGGAGCAGGCGCTCGAGCTGCTGCGGCAGGGCAGGTCGCCCGAGGAGGTGCGCTCCGAGTTCCTGGCCACCGACTCCGGCATCCGGCGCCGGCAGTTCGCCCTGACCGACGCGCGCTGCCGCTTTGCCGCCTTCACCGGCGAAGGCGCGCTCCCCTGGGCCGGTCACAAGGTCGGGGCGCACTACAGCGTGCAGGGGAACATCCTGACCGGGCCGGAGGTGGTGGACGCCATGGCCCGGGCCTGCGAGGAGGCGGAGGCGGCCGGCTTACCCTTCGGCGAGCGGCTGCTCGCGGCGCTCAAGGCCGGGCAGCGGGCGGGCGGCGACCGGCGCGGCCGCCAGGGCGCGGGCCTGCTGATCGTGAAGGAGAAGGGAGGCTACGCCGGGGGCGACGACCGCTACGCCGACCTGCGGGTCGAGGACCACCCGGAGCCGATCCTCGAGCTGGAGCGCGTCTACAGGGTCTGGATGTCGCTCTTCCACCCGGCCGACTACTTCGTGCCGCACGGCCGCGAGCCGGTGGCCGCGCCCGCGGGGCCGCACATCTGCGAGCTGAGACGGCTGCTGGCCCGCGCCGGGCACGGCAAGCCGCCGGCGGACAGCGCCGGCTCGTGCGCCTTCGACGACGAGGTGGTCGCCGCACTCAAGGCCTTCCAGCGCGCGCAGGGCCTCGAGCCGCGCGCGGCGGTCACACCCGAGCTGGCCGCGCGGCTCAAGGCCGCCGCCGCCGCCAGGGACGGCCGCAGGACGCAGTAGGCCCGCAGCAGACTCGCTTCCTCACCACCAGGTCCAGCTCCAGCCGGCGATCCTCCCGGAGGGGGAACAGGTCTGCGGGGCGCCGCGCGAGCCGCGCAGATTGGCAACGCGAATTACAATTTGCGCATGATCCGCCGGACCTGAACCCCGCGCCTCGACCGTGCCCCTTTAACGCCCCGCCCGGTTGCGTGTAGATTGTCGCGAATGAAGTCGTTCCGCGCGCCGCGCCGGCGAAAGGAAAGCCGTGGCCCCTTGCCCGGCGAGGATCTGGTCGCTCGAGGCCTGGAGGACCTCGGACGCGGGCTCGAGTCGATCCCCGCCCTCCTGGTCTCGATCGGCGCCCCGCGACTGCGCCGGCTCGGGGCCGTCGTCGAGAATGCGATTCCGGGCCCCGAGCACCGGCTGTACCAGCTTCTCCGGCGCGAGAATCCCGATGCCGCCCACGGCCGCTACAATGCGCTCATCCGTCGGCTCGTGAGCTTCGAGCGCGCGGCGGAATGCGCGCGCTAGCGGATGCCGAGCGGATTCGCCGCTTCATGCGCGCGCTGGGCCGGGAGGCGCGGGTGGAGGCGCGCGTCTATTTCACCGGGGGCGCCAGCGCCGTCCTGCTCGGCTGGCGGCCTACCACGATCGACGTCGACCTCAAATTCGTCCCCGAGCAGGACGCGCTGCTTCGTGCCCTGCCGCGCCTGAAGGATCGATTGCAGATCAATGTCGAGCTAGCGTCGCCGGACGACTTCATTCCCGTCGCACCGGGCTGGGAAGAGCGCAGCCCGTTCATTGGCCGGGAGGGCGGGCTCTCCTTCCACCATTTCGACTTCTACGCCCAGGCGCTCGCGAAGCTGGAACGGGGGCACACGCAGGATCTGCAGGATGTCACCACGATGCTGCGGTCGGGAGTCATCGATCCAGCGACTGCGCTGCGCTACTTCGAGCGGATCGAGCCGCAGCTTTACCGCTACCCGGCAATCGATCCGCCGTCGTTCCGGACGGCGGTCGAGCAGGCTTTCGGATCGCCGGCGGACTGACGAGACTGGGCGCCTCTCGGACTCTGGCTCAGCTCCTCGACGCGATCACGGGCGTGGCCGAAGTAGGCGAGAGGCTCGGGCGGCCACCCGCTCCCGTTCACCGCCATCGCCTTCGATCCGCCATCGGTCGAGACCACCAAGCACGGCCGCACGCCCTTCGCCCGTGATCCCTTGATCGCTGGTGCGCAAACGCCCATATTGAGAGTGTCACATGGCGCCAGCCGGAGGTTGGGTATGACGGTCGACAGCATTGCGGAGCGGCTCGGAGGAGCCAGGGTTCTGAAGCGTGAGGTTCGGTCGGATCTGGACCTGGCCGAGGCCATCCGCGAAGGATTGTCGTTCCAGGCGCTCGACCATGTCCTCGATTCGGACGACCTGGAGCCGGCCGAAGCATATGAGCTGGTTGGCTCGCGACGGACGCTGATGCGGAAGAAAAAGCAGCGCAAAAACCTTTCGCCCGCGGAATCGGATCGCCTGGCTCGTGTCGTCCGGATCATCGCGCGCGCCGAGGAGGCACTGGGGGAACGCGACAAGGCCTACCGCTGGCTCCGCAAGGCAAACCGGTCGCTTGCGGGTAGACGTCCGCTCGATCTTCTGGACAGCGATGCCGGAGCACGGATGGTCGAGCGCGTTCTCGGCCGGATCGAGCACGGCATCTACAGTTGAAGCCGAGGGCTGGTGCTCCTCTGGCGCATCACGCGCGCATCCTACCAGGCTCTGGACGGTGAGGGAGCGCGCGTGAACGGCGGCCGCTGGAACTCCGAGGGCGTGGCGGTCGTCTATACGTCGCCGACGCTTGCCCTCGCCGCGCTGGAGTACCTGGCGCATGTCGATCCCGAGGATGTGCCGGAGGACCTCGTTGCCATGCGGATTGAGATTCCGGACGACTTTTCAGAGGACCGGATCCAGAGATCCGATCTCCCGGCGGACTGGAACACCGTACCGGATCACCCGGCTTGCGTCACGCGCGGCGACGCGTGGGTAAAGGATGCTCGAACGGTCCTCCTGCGGGTACCTTCCGCGCTCGTCCCCGAAGAGGAGAACGTCCTTATCAATGCTCGGCACGCTGAAGCTGGACGGATCGCGGTCGAACACGTTCGGCCGTTCGTGTTCGAGCCGCGACTCCTCAGCTGACGCAGCGAAACCCTTCCCCAGGCGCCTGCCCCGTCTTAGGACGCGTGAAGACGAACGGCTCCGCCGAAGCCACGCTCACCTCGCCCACGGCCGGGTGCAGCGGATTCACTAGAAGGTTGCGCTCCGAGGGCACCACGGCAGAAGGCACGGTCAGCATCAGGCTGCGCCGGTGCCGTGCCCAGGTATCACCGAGAGCGCGGGTGCGCCGCAGATCCTCCCTCCAGGCCGGCCCGAGCTCAGCCGCACCCAAATCCTCGACCAGCGCGGCCGGGACCTCCAGTTCGTAGGCCAACAGGCCATCAGGGAGATCCGCAGGATCCACGTGAACCAGCGTCTCGAGCACGGCAAGCGAGAGATGGGCGGATGCATAGACCACGGCGGTCCCGGGTGAGTTCCAGCGGCCGCCAGCAAGCCGGGCGCCCTCCCCGCTGAGCGGTGCGTACAGCCCGGGCGCCAGCCGCCAGAGCCTCATCAGCTATAAACGCCGTACGCGACCCGGGTCAGAATGCTCTCCACCAGGCTCGCGCCGCTCCCCGTGCGCAGCAACTCCAGCGGCGCGGCACCCTCGAGCGCCCTATTCGGCTGGCGCATCCAGTGATTGGCCTTCGCCCGGTTTCCAAAGACTTCCCGGGCACGCGCAAAGACGGACGCGGCCCGGGCAATGCGGTCAGATTGCTCCGCCGAGAGCCGCTTCCTCCCTTTCACGTGAGACAACGTGCGCCGCGGGATGATCCGCGCCAGCTCGGCGTCCGACAAATCGCCCAGCTCCTTGAGCCGCTCGATCACCCGGGTGGGCAATCCCTCCTCCACCAGGTGCACGAAATCCAGCTCTGACTCGACGGCCGCACCCAAGACCTGCGCCCCCCCGAGCGCCTCGGCCGCGTCAATAGGACTCATGCTCCCTCCTTCTGGCATCTTGCCATAAATCTAGGGCAAGCTGCACGCCACCACAACCGGCGCCCTTGCGCAAGGCCGATGCTGCCCGGCCTGCACGGCAGCCCCGGGCCGCCAGATGCGTCTCCTGCATGGTAGTCAGCATGCGCACCGTCCCCATGTCCGCATCCGGACGGGGCGGCGCATGGGCGCTCCTTCAGCTCTGGTCGCGGCCCCGCAGCGCTATCCGGGCTCGTCCTGGGCGAGGCCGCTCAGCGCTTCCCGGTACGCCTCGAGGTCACTGGCGGAGAAGAGGACAAAGCGGATCTCGTCGAACGCGTCGGGGTGCGACGGCACGTAATCGGCTACGGCGCCCAGCGCCAGTGGCGCGGCCTGCCGGATGGGATAGCCGTAGGCGCCCGTGCTGATGGCGGGGAAGGCCACCGTGCGGAGCCCCTCCTCCCGCGCGCGCTCGAGCGAGTTGCGGTAGGCGGAGCGCAGCAGCTCCGGCTCGCCCCTGCCCCCGCCGTGCCAGACCGGACCCGCCGTATGGATCACCCGCTTCGCCGGCAGCTTCCCGGCCGTCGTCGCCACCGCCTCGCCCGTGGGCAGGCCGCCGGGATAGCGCGTCCGGCGCAGCTCCTGGCACTCCGCCAGGATCTCGGGGCCGCCGCGCCGGTGGATGGCGCCGTCCACACCTCCGCCGCCCAGTAGTGTCGAGTTGGCGGCGTTCACCACCGCCTCGACCTGCTGCTCGGTGATGTCTCCCTGCACCAGCCGAACGTTCGTGCTGCCGATGCGCAGGTGCTCCATACCACCTCTCCCACTACCTGCTGCGCCTGCCGCTGCCGCCGTCCGGTGGGCCAGGCGGGAAGGGCTTCAAGGCAGGAGCGGGCCCGCCGCCGGCGGCGGCTCGATCCTCACGATCCATAGGCCGTTGTGCATGTCGTTCACGTAGGCCAGCCCGTCCTTCACCACCACGCCCCAGGTCATGGTCGAGTTGGGGACCTTGCCCTCCAGGTCGGCGGTGTTGAGGTGCGCGATCTCCCTCCCCTGCGCGCGCAGGTCGCCGCGCAGGTCGCCTGAGATGTCGAACGCGCGGAACCCCGCGTTGTAGGCGCCCATGTACAGCGTGTCCCCCGCGACCCAGACGTTGTGCACGCCGCCGAACTCGGGCTCGTACCAGGCGACCGCGCGGGGGTGCTCGAGGTCGCTCACGTCCAGCACCTGCAGCCGGCCGTAGGCGCGTCCCGCGGCGGCATCCTTGGCGCCGCGCACCGGTGCGGCCGGGAACACCTCGTCGGCAGTGAACACGTAGTCCTTGTGGCGCCAGGCGGTGTGGGTGCCGCGGATGAACCCCGGGCCGCTCGTCGCCTCGACGTCCCGGTACAGCTCGTTCAGGTCGTACTTGTACTGGCTGACGAACTGCGGGTTGGACGGGCTGCCGCCCCTCACGCCATTGCCCACGTCCAGGATCACGACCCCGTCGTTCCAGTAAGCCAGGTAGGCCAGCCCATCCTTGACATCCACGTCGTGGAGCAGGCGCCCCGGGTCCGGCCGCGGCGTGCGCCACTGGGCGACCTCGCGCGGGCGGTACGGGTCGCCGATGTCCACAATGTGCAACGCGCCCGTGCCGTCATTGGTGAGGTAGACGTGCGTGCCGTATTTCGGCTGGTGGTAGATGAACGCCGAGTGCACGCCGGCCGTCACGCCCTCCGTGAACTCCGCAATCGGCTTGGGGTGCGCGGGATCCTCGAGGGAAGCAATGACAATGCCGTTCTTGCGGTCGGCCGCGCCCTCGCGGGTGAAGACCAGGACCCTGCCATCCGGCGTGGTCATAAGGTCATTGACGCGCCGGGTATTGGCGACCACGGAGTCCGTGACCACCGGGCGCGCCGGGTCGCTGATGTCGATGGCGTAGAAGCGGTCGCCGCCACTGCCCGTGCCCAGGTAGGCATATGTGCCGCCCGGGTGCACCCACACCTCCTCGGTGGTGAAGAGGGTGCGCGGCAGCCGCCCGACCACGGCGAGCGGGCGCCGGACGTTGCGCTGATCGAGCCGCACCGTGGCCACGGCGCTGCGCGCGCCGAAGCTGGCGGTCACCAGGTACTCGCCCGGCTGGTAGCCGACGAAGGCGCCGTCCGCGTCCAGGATGCCGTGGCCAGGCGAGAAGCTCCAGACGGGGGTGAGGCCGGGGATACCCCGGCCCGTGGCGTCGCGCGGCGTGACCCGGAAGCGGATGACGTCGCCCCGCCGGGCCTCTGCGCGCGCGGGCGTGATCTCGACGGAGGCGATCCGGCTGCCCACGACCTCGAGCGCATGCGCAGCCTGGACGCCGGCAGCGGCGGCGGCCACGGTTGCCTTCCCCGGCGCCACGGCGGTCACCAGCCCGTCCTCCGCCACGCGCACCACGCCCGGCGCCGAGCTGCTCCAGGTGATCGTGTCCGCGCGCTCGTCCCCCGCGGCCGAGTAGGAGCGCGCCCGCAGCAGGAATTTCTGGCCCGCCACCAGCCGGGTGATCCGCGGCTCGATCGCGATGCGC
>JACQVE010000233.1 GCA_016209965.1 Gemmatimonadota bacterium
AACCTCGAACGGCACCTCCGGCGCTACTTCACTGCATATTCTGCGCAGCAGCAGAGGAAGAGCCTCCACCTCGCCGTGCCCTTCGACAATCGACGCGATCCTCACGCTTCAGAGCCGCGGGGGCCGAAGAGTGCCAATTGCTCCGTGCTCAGGCTTACCGCTGTCGGGTCCGGCCGTAATTGATCCATGCGAAGCAGCTCCCCCGCCGTATACAGGTGTTGACGCAGCGCTTGGCGCCCTGACTCGTCGAGCGGGCCGATCTTCGTCTCACCACTCTCGGAGATTACTGCTAATATTGATTCTTCTGACAGGTCTTCGTCATCGAGAAGATCTGGGCTGTGGCTCGTCACGATAACCTGTGTCTGCGCCGCCGCGTCTTGAATGCTATCTATCAAGACTCCTGCCGCAGCCGGGTGTAGAGCGATTTCTGGCTCTTCGATCCCCACCAACCTGACCGGCCGACTGTCCTGCCCAGTGCCTTGGAAGAGCGCGACCAGAACCGCAAACGCGCGCAACGTGCCGTCAGACATGCTAGAGGCTAGAAAACGCCACGGATTCTCGTCCCCCCGGACGTTCTGTCGGAACTCGAGAGTCTCCTTCGGCCCTACCGTCTTATGCCTCACACTGCTAACGCCCGCGACGACCTTGGACAAATACTCCTCGATGCGCTGCTCGATATCTGGATGCTGCGCAGAGAGGCGCCCGAATACACTGGCGATGTTGCTGCCATCCCGATTCAGCAGTTCACCGGGATCCGGTGTCTGCAAGTCTCTAATAGCCTCGGGATTCAGGCTGTAGAAGCCCATGTTAGAAAGTACATCATAGAGTCCCCGAAATTGATCAAAACCGGATACGTTGACGAGATAGAGCCGGTCCTTGGCGGCTGGCGGCGGCGCACTAACACTGGCGTGGATCACTTGTCCTTCTTGCACTCGGAACATCGCCGACCCTCCAGCGCCCCCGCGCAGATGGCACTCCTCCTGCTTTACGACGTATGCACCAGCCGGTTTTGCGGCGATCTCTAATGCGTAATGGCCACTCCCGAAGTCCAGGTTGAAGTCGAGGCGGATCGCCAAATGGCGGGGATGACCACGCGATCGTCGCCTAACCTCATTGATACCACCCCGATCACGGAGTGCGTGGTCCAGGGAATGACGCACTGAATCGGAGACGAACCGGATCGCGTCGAGGAAGTTGCTTTTGCCCGAGCCGTTTGGCCCAACCAGGAACGCATGCCGCCCCAGTGTGACGTCACAAGCAGCGATGCTCTTATAGTTCCTGAGGACAGCGCGGTCGACAACGGGCTTGCAATTGTTGTGCAATGCGAACCCCCGGTGAATGTTTTGCTACCGCCGGACGCTCTTGCGGAATGCGCCGGCGGGGAGGATCTCCGGAGCGCCTTGAGGGCTTCTGCAAGCGGACGCTGAGAAGAACAGTACCAGACGGGGCCGCGAGACGGCAAGCAGGGGACCAAAAACCTTGGTGCCGACGCGAACGAGTCGAGTTTCCTCTGGTTCGGCGGCACCTCAGGGCTCAGCGGATGCGGGCCAGCAGGGCGCGCAGCGAGTCGGCGGGCAAGACGGCGCGGGCGATGATCAGGTAGCCGTCGCGGCGCAGCGTCAGCGTGACCAGGTCGGGCGCAGCGCCGTCCACCGGCGCAAGCAGCGCGTTCCACGCCGGGGTCATAACCAGGGCGCCGGGCGCAGCGGCGCGAGGCGCCTCGACCTCACGGGCGCGCGCCTTCTCCTGCTCTTCCGCGGCTGCCGCCCTATTCCCCCCCGCCATTCCCGCACCCACGGCCTCAGTATCCCGGAGCTGCACGAGCTCGAGGGTGTTGCCCGTCTGGCTGAGCTGGATCGTGCGCACGGCCGGACGCCCGTCCAGCAGCGTCACCTGCGTGGCCACCGTGCTGAAATCGGGAACGCGGGCCACGGCGCCACCCAGCCACCGGTTCGCGGTCGCGGCGTCCACGGACTGCCATTCCGCCAGCGGCACGGGCCGCCCGGCCACGCGTGCCGCGAGGCCAGCCCAGGGGCCGGCAGGCGCTCCCGCCGGCACGGGGGGCGCGGCGGGGTCTGCGGGCTTCGCCGCAACGCCGCCTGCTTCTGCCCTGGCGCCGGCGCGTGGCAGCGTCTGGCCGGCGGCACGACGGTATGCCTCTGCAACTTCGCGATCGCGGCGCTCTTCCCCGGCGCGCCACCTGGACTGTTCATCCAGAAAGCGGCTGTCCACCGGCGGCGGCGCCGCCGCCGCCGCGGCCGCTTCCACGGGCGCGCCGGCCCGGGACTCGGGGACGGCCTCCTCCAGTTCAGGCGGGGCGACGACGTTCACCGCCTGTGCCGGCGGAAGGGCAGCCAGCTCCGCGCCCCCTGCCGGAGGCGGAACGGCCGGTGGCGGCGGCGCAGGTGGAGCGGCCGGGGCAGCCTCACCCTCTCCGAGAGCCAGCTCCCGGCGGCCGTCCACACCCCGGATGACAGGTGAGGAGCCGGCGCGCCGCCCCCGAGCCGTGCTCGCCGCCGGCGCCCTGCGCTCCGCAGTGCCGGCTGGGCGCGTCACAGCCCGCGCTGCGAGCGGCCCCGCCGGCACCGCCGCCTCGGCCGCGCCGGCTTCTCGCGGCTCGGCGGGCGGTGCCACATCCCCCGAGCTGGCTGCATCCAGCTCGACGCCCCTCGGCGCTTCGCTCCGGCTCGCCGCCCGCTCCATGGGCAGCACGAGCTGGCGGGCCATCCAGCCCGCGCCCAGGGCGAGGATGAGGCTGGCCGCCCAGGCGACCGACGACGGGCGAAGCCTCGAGATCAAACGGTGACGCGGCGTCGCCCTACGCGCGCGGGCGGCAAGTGTCTCGAACGGCGGCGGCGCCAACTGCGCCGGGCCGGAGCCCTGGAGGATGGTGCGGGCGCCCTCACGCACCGTGCGCGCGTGCTCGAGCCGGGCGCGGCACTCGTCGCATTCGCTCAGGTGCCGCTCGAAGCGCCCGGCCTGGTCCTGGCCGAGCGACCCGAGCTCGCCATCCAGGTAGGCGTGAAGCTGCCCGTCATCTACGTGCCACATTCTGCTCCTCCAGGGCATGATACGCCTGCACGAGCCGCTCCCGCGCCCGGGCCAGGGTCGTGCCCACCGCTCCAGGGGCGAGGCCGGTCTGCTGCGCGATCTCGCGGTAGCTGAGCCCCGCGTCCCAGAGCAGCAGCGCCTCCCGGTCCCGTTCCGTAAGCTGCGCCAGGGCATGCTGCACGGCCTGCATGCGCTCGACGCCTTCCGCCTCATGCTTAGCATCCCGCTCGGCAGCTTCCGCCGCCGCCTGCTCGCTGCGGAGCAGGGCAAGGTGGCGCTTGCGCCGAACCACGAGCCGCGCCTCGTCGCGCGCCAGGTTCCCCGCCACGTGGAACAGCCAGGCGCGCGGACTCGCCGGCTGCTGCGTCAGGGCACGCACGAATACCTCCTGCGCCAGCTCCTGCGCCCGCTCGGCGTCCCACACCTTGCGCTGCAGGAAGCGCACGAGCTCGGCATACGTCGCGCGATACACGTCAGCCCAATCGACGCTCACGATAGCTGCTCGAAATGACTCCGCGTTACACCCCCCGGAACTCCCGGACAATGCGCTGCAGCTCGGGCTCCGGCAGCCGCCCGGCCCCGCCCGGCGCCACACGGATGCTCACCCGGCTGCCGGCCACCAGCACTCGCTCGAAGCTGCTCCAGTAGAGCTGGAGCTCGGGCGCCAGCCGGAGCAGCCGGAAGTAGGCGTCACTGAAGGGCTCGATTTCTACCACGCGCAGCGACACATTGTGCCGCAGGTCGGTCCACACCTCGCCCCGTGGCGCAAAGTGGCGCCCGGCCACCAGGCGGGGTGCCGTGCCGCTTCCCGTCAGCCCGGCGGCGCGCGAGGAGGCCGCGTCGAACTTCGCCTCCAGGACCTCGAGCTCCGCGCGGGAGCGCACTTCCCGCCGGGTGCGCGCGCCTTCGGCCGCGACGACGGCGGCGCGGCCAGTAGACTGGGCCGGCGCGGGGACGGGGGCGGCCGCCGGCGCCATGGCTCCAACCGGCGCCATGGGCATCCGCCGCCGCCGCTGCTCGCCGAAAGCCACGTCCAGCGGCTCCTGCACCAGATAGGACGTGTACTCGCTCAGCAGCCCGTAGCGCAGCGCCGTCTCGCGGATCTCACGCTGCAGCTCCGGGTTGGGCCCGTTCAGCCGGATGGACTGCATGAGGAATCCGATCTTGCGCGACGCCCAGAGCCGGGGGATGAAGTCATTGCCGCGCTCGTGCTCGGGGAAACGCGCCTCTACCGAGAACTCTTCCCCACGGCCGCTGCGCCGGCCGGCCAGCGTGAGGCGACCCTCGCCTGTCCCCCCGCCGGCCCGGTACCGCCCGAAGATGACCAGCTCCTCGCCCGAGAACAGGTCGGGCAGTGGCGCGGGATATAGTTCATCGAGCCGCACGGGTGCATGCGCGATTTCGAGGTCCGTGAGCACAGGGTGCCGGATCTTCCCGGCCAGCGCGCCCAGCGCCGCCTCCACATCCTCACCCGGCTGCACGTACTGGGTGCTGCCGCGCCCCGCCGCGCTGAGGCGGTCGAGCAGGTAGGTGTTCACGTCATAGCCGACGCCGAACGCGAACAGGCGGGCGCGCCCGCGCGCTTCCTCGGCCTGCTGCGCAATGCGCTCAGGGTTCTGCTCGCCCGTGGACGGCAGCCCGTCCGTCAGGAAGACGACGAGGGGCAGCCGCTCTTCCGGACTCGCTACCCGGAACGCCTCCGCCAGCGCCCCGGCGATGTTGGTGCCGCCGCTGGCATCCAGCCCCTCGACCCACTCCCGCGCACGCTCGACCTCAGCGGCCGTGGCCGGCGTCCAGTCCGGCTCGTAGACGCTGATGCTGCTGCTGAACGCTATGAGTCGGAACCGGTCCTCACGCCCCAGCGTGCCCAGCAACTGTCGCAGCGCCTGGCGCGCCTGCTCGATCTTGGCGCCGGCCATCGAGCCGGAGACGTCCAGCACCACGGTCACATCCCGCGGCTGGCTGGGCCCGCGCAGCTCACCGGGCGAGAGCGTTAGCATGAAATAGCCGTCCTCGCCGGACGGCTTATGCGTGGCGACGGTCACGCCCACGAGTCCCCGGGCCAGAGGCAGGAACAGTGAAAGATCGCCCTCCAGCTCCGCGGCGGGGCGCACGCTCAGCCGCCCCTGCTCTCGTTCGACGCGCACCTCGTGGGTGGGCGAGAAGGGGTCGCGAAACGCGTCGCCTTCCTCGGCGACGAGGCGGAACGAGACGCGCGCCTGCTCCGCCAGCCGCCTGGGCCCCGGCGTCGTCTCCGGACCCGTGTCAGGCACCCGCCCGTATCGGCCGCCGGCCGCGTAGCGGAAGTGCAGCGCGTCGCCCGCGCGGGACAGAAGCTGCGTGTAGCGCAATGTGATCTTGCGCGTCTCGCCGGGATTGATGGGGAACACACGCGCGCGGATCAGGCCATGGCCGGCCAGCTCGATCAGCGCCGGATCCTTCTTCCTGCGCACGATCTCCTCGTAGATCGAACGGGCGCGCTCCGCATCCATGGTCTCGCCGCGCAGCTCCTGGTCGCCCTGGAAGAGCGAGAAGTCACTGAACACCGCCTCGCCGGGCAGTGGGTAGAGGTAGTCGCTTTCCGCCAGGGCCAGCGGGCCGCGGTTCTGGAACCACTCCTCAACCTCGACACGGGCCACCCGGCCGCTGACCCGCACGTTGACCGCGCCGCGCAGCTTGACCACGCCGAAACGCGGATCCGGCCGGCCGTGCGGCTCGATCCAGCCCTGGGCGGCAGCGGCGGCGGGGAGCGTCAATGCGAGCGCAATGGCAGCAACGAGCAGCATCCTCATGGCGTCCTCCCGAATAGGGTTCGTTCCCTTGATGACGAACGGGAGGCACGCATTTGCACAGCCACCCTCAGTCGCCTCGTCGCCCCGTCCCGCCGTCCGCTCCGTCCGACCGATGGGGGGAGCGGGAGAGTGGGAGTGGCGACACGGCGACAGCGAGACTCGACGACCCGGCGACACGGCGACGCGGCTACGATCGGATCGGGTTTCCAATTTGAATGTTGGCTCAACCACGCCTGCCACCGTCCCAATCAACCAATCCGGCAGCCCCGTGACGGCCTCGACTCTGCACGAGATCCCACGGAATCAGGCTGGACTCCGTCAGCAGCCATAGCCAGATGGGTCAGGATGAAACCTGGAAACCAGGTCCGAGGAACGGGCAACCCTGGAGGCGCTCCGCGCATCGAAGCGGTGGGTTGAGGGGGGCGAGGGGGAGCGTGGTGAACTTGA
>JACQVE010000234.1 GCA_016209965.1 Gemmatimonadota bacterium
AACGCGCGGTTGCGGATCTGGCGGATGCGTTCCCGGGTTACGCCGAGTAGCGAGCCGATCTCCTCCAGCGTCCTCTCTTCGCCGTCGTCCAGGCCGTAGTAGAGATACAGGATCTTTCGCTCCCGCTCGGTCAGGTACTTCTCGAACATCCGATCCAGGAACTCGCGCCGCGCCTGGGCTTCGACCTGCTCCTCGATGTCCTCGGCTTCCGCACCGGCGAAGCGTTCGCCAAATGAGGCGCTATCCCGGTCACCCCGATCGATGGGTGCGTCCAGCGACAGCTCGGAAGCCGCCACGCGCCGGAGCGCTCGGATCGTGTCCACCGGCTCGCCCATGTCGTTGGCGATTTCCTGATCACTGGGCGAGCGGCCCAGCACCTGGGTGAGGGCCGTCTCGGCGCGAGACAGCTTCACCAGGTTCGAGTTCTGGTTCAGTGGGATGCGCACGGAGCGGGTCTGCTCCGCCAACGCCTGCAGCACGGTCTGGCGGATCCACCACACCGCGTAGGAAATGAACTTCACACCTTTGTCGGGATCGAACTTCTTGACCGCCTTGAGGAGCCCTTCGTTGCCGATGCAGACCAGCTCGGCCAACCCCAGGCCACGGCCCTGATACTTCTTGACGTAGGAGATGACGAAACGGAGGTTGGCCGTGACCAGCCTCTCGGCCGCTTCCTTGTCGCCGGTGCGGGCCCGGCGAGCCAGCTCGCGCTCCTCCTGGGGATTGTCGATCAGCGGGTACTTCTCTACGTCGAAGAGGTACTGATCGAAGGAGTCCAGCGCGCGGGAGTTCACGAACATAGGGACATGACTTCCTCAGAATCGGTGGAAAATGGCAAAAGCAGCGAGCCGCGTCGTGCCTTGCTCGCTGCTTTTCAGGTGGGGAGCTGGCGGGGCTTCGTCTGCGCCGTTGTCCGCACCCCGAACGTCCTCCAGGCGATTCCAGACATAGACTTATCTAATATAGAGGCGGAGCTCCTGCCTGTAAACCCCCGCGAGCGCGTCTAGCGCGTCTAGCGCGTATGGGCGAGGTGAGGGAGGGCGACCTCCGGCGGCGGGCCGTCTTTCAGCAGGAAGAGCGTGTAGCGTGCGTCCTTGCCATCCAGCTCGAGGGCGTTGGCCCAGGGCCCCGTGCGGATGTGGGCGGATCGGGTGGGCGGCAGCACGAGGCGACGCGGGCCGGGCAGCGACCGGTACAGGAAAAGGGCAGCGTCCGGCGTAATGACGAGCCAGCCGTTGCGGTAGGCGCCAACTCCGCGGAGCCCCTTGAGGGCAGCGCGGGCGGCGCGTGGCGGGGCGAGGCCGGGTGCAGCGGGCTCGAGCAGCGCGCGCAGCTGGCCGGGCACCTCACTCAGCTCGCGCCAGCGCGCGCCGCCGAAGAAGGCGCGGCCCCGGGCGGTCAGGGCCCGCAACCCCAGCAGGAACGCGCGCCACAGGATGGGGCCGGCCAGGAGCCCGACGAGCACCGCTGCCGCGGCGAAGGCCCAAGCCGCGCGGGGGTCGCGCAGGGCGGCCACGGCCAGGGCAACGGCGAGCGCGTCCTCGGCCACGCTGATGATTGCGCCGGGTCCCGGAGTGGCGGAGGCGTTGATGGCCAGGCGGAGGCCGGCCTTAGCTCCGTGCGCCGCCAGCGCGACCGCGCCGGCGAGAACGGCTCCAGCCAGCTGTTGTTCGAGGGGCAGCGCGCCGAGCGCGGCAAAGCTGAGCAACGCCGTAGCCGTGGGACGGATGAAGGTGTGGATCGTGTCCCAGAGCGAGTCGAGGTGCGGGATCTTGTCCACCACGAACTCGATGAGGTAAAGCAGGAACGCACTCGCGATGACGACCGGATCCTCGAGGCCCTGGAGCTCGGCGGGGAGCGCGGGGATCCAGCCGATCCGGGAGGCCAGCCCCACAACCGCGACCGTGGCGTAGAGATTGAGGCCCGCCGCGAAGGCGGGCCCCACGATCTGCCCGAGCAGCACGAGTGGCTCAGCCATCAGCGAGGCGCAGGGCCCGGCGGCGTGCCGCTCGAATGCCGGGGTGGGGCGCTGGACGAAGGAAACATAGCCTAATGGTAGCCGGAGCACCGGAAAACGGGCAAGGATCGGGGAACAGGGGCGGGGCTGCCTGGCGAGCCGGATTAGGGGGCAAGGGGGAGGGCTGAGCTACTGCCCGTCCGCGGGATCGGGTGCGGTGAGGACGAGCGAGGCGTTGATGCCGCCGAAGCCGAAGGAGTTGGACAGGCAAACTGTGGGCCGGAGCTGGCGGCCGTGGTTGGGCACGTAGTCGAGGTCGCAGTCGGGATCGCCGCCTTGGAAGTTGAGGGTAGGCGGGATCCAGCCGCGCTGCATGGCCAGGCAGCAGATGGCGGCCTCGATGGCGCCGGAGGCGCCGAGCGCGTGGGCGTGGTAGGGTTTGGTGCCGCTGACGGGGATGTGGTAGGCATGCGAGCCGAGCACTTGCTTGATGGCGAGGCTCTCGGTGGCGTCGTTGAGGGTTGTGGATGAGCCGTGGGGGTTGATGTAGTCGACGTGGTCGGGGCGGATGCCGGCGCTGGCGAGGGCGAGGCGCATGGCGCGGGCGGCCTGGGAGCCGTCGGGTCTGGGGGCGGTCATATGGTGGGCGTCGTTGGTGGTGCCGTAGCCGGCGAGCTGGGCGTAGATGCGGGCGCCGCGGGCGCGGGCGAGGTCGGCGCGTTCGAGGACCAGGGTGCAGGCGCCCTCCCCCATGACGAAGCCATCGCGCTGCTGGTCGAAGGGCCGGCAGGCGAGTTCGGGCTGGTGGTTGCGGGTGCTCATGGCGCGGATGAGGGCGAAGGCGCCGAAGCAGAGGGGTGCGAGGGGCGCCTCGACGCCGCCGGCCAGGGCGATGTCGGCCTGTCCATCGCGGATCAGCCGCCACGCCTCGCCCAGGGCGATGGTGCCGGAGGCGCAGGACATGGCGTTGGTGGAGTTGGGCCCGGTGAAGCCGAACTCGATGGCGATGCTGCAACTGGCGGCGCCGCAGAAGGTAGTGAGGGCGACGCGGGGGTCGACGGCGCGGATGCCGCGGTCGGCGAGGTTGCGGGTTTGTTGTTCGGCGTAGGCGATTCCGCCGAGTGCGGATCCCATCTGCACGGCCACGCGGTCCGGGTCGACGCCGGCGGGATCGATGCCGGCGTCCTGCAGGGCGAGGCGCGCGGAGGCGATGGAGAACTGGTTGAAGCGGTCGAGGCGCCGCGCGGTCCTGGGCTCCATGAACCGTTCGGGCAGGAACTCATCGACTTCGGCTGCGATCTGGGAGCGCCAGGGGGCGGGGTCGAAGCGGGTGATGCGGCGCACGGGCGAGCACTCGCGCCGCAGCCCTTCCCAGAGGCCTTCGACGCCAATGCCTGCGGCAGTGATGGGGCCGATGCCTGTGATGGCAACCTGGCGGTCGCCGTTTTCAGGCATGGCGCCGTTCCCCTGCGCGGCTCTGGCCGGTGCGGCGGCCCGGACCGCGCGGGGCGCCGGCGGCCCCTCCGGTCGCGGCCAGCCGCTCCGCCTCTGCGCCCACGCCTGCCAGCGTGCGGCGGGCAATGGCGCTGACGAAGTGGGGCCCGATGACGTGCTCGGCCGCGAAGCGTCCGATCAGCGGCCATTTCGGGCCGGGCCATTCGTGGATGATGCGGACCAGCGTGGTGCCGGCCTCCGGCTCGAGCTCCCATTTCACGTGCATCCCGCGCGTGATGCCCTGGACGTGGTGGTAGTAAATGGCGGGCTCGTCCGCGTCGGCGCGCATTTCGGAGACCCACCAGGCGGGGTAGCGGATCGGCCCGGCGAAGGCGCGCCAGGCCGCCATTTCGACGCGGCCCAGCCCGAACCCGCCGCGTTCCAGGAATCGGACGCGGCGGTAGTGCGGCAGGAGTGCGGGCCAGCGCTCGACATCGGCCGCGACGCGGAAACACACGTCGATCGGTGCGCGCATCACGTGTTCGTCGACGATCCTCACACGGCAGCCTCCGGGGCGGGCCAGGGGGCCAGAAAGCTGAGGAGCAGGCGGGGCGAAAGCAAGGAACGTGGCGGGAGGAGGTCGCCCGTGGCTGCGATGAGGGCCTGGGCCATGGCCGGGCGGCTGGCCAGTCGAGCGATGGCTGCGCGGGCCAGCCGGGGGCGCGACGTGATGCCCTCGATCAGGTGCTGCAGCCGCCGCGGCCCGCGGACCAGGTCGCGGTGGCGCACAGCGTAGCGGCGCAGGCGGGCTGCGGAGACGTCGCCGGCTCGCAGGGCCGCATCGGCTTCTTCCGCGAGCAGCTCGGCGCAGGCCAGCGCCTGGTAGATGCCCTGTCCGGTGAAGGGGTCGTAGTAGCCAGCGGCGTCGCCCACGAGCGCGGCACCCTCCGCCACCACCTCACGGGTCGGCCAGTCGAAGGGGCCCGAGGCGAGGAGTGGTGCGGTGAGCGCCGTCTGATCGAGCCGCCCGCGCAGTCCGGGGAAGCTGCGCACAGCGGTCCAGAAGAAGGATTCCGGATCGCGGGCGACGTCGCGCCCGTAGCGCCGCGCGTCCACGACGAGCGTGAGGTTGAACGCTGGACCGGGGCGGGCGCTGGGGCCGGGCGCGGCGCCCTGCGCGGGCCGGGCGGGTGAGCAGGCTTCGACGGGCGCGAGCCCGGCGCAACACCCGTCACCCAGGTGCATCTCGCCCGTGACGGAGGCCTTGATGCCGCGGGCGTGGGCCGTCAGGGAGAGCTTGCGCAGCCGGGGCGCGCGGCGCAGCAACCCGAGGCGACGGGCGACGATCGAGCGCAGCCCGTCAGCGCCCAGGACCAGCCGCGCGCCGAGCCGGAACGGCTCGCCATCCAACATGCGGCCGGCCACGCCCGCCACAGCGCCGCGCTCGCCGCGCGCGATGTCCGTAACGCGGCCAAGCGTGAGGAGCCGGGCACCTGCCAGCACGGCGGCGTCCACCAGTACAAGGTCCAGCCTGGAGCGTTCCAGGGCGATGCCCCTAGCTACGCGCGCGTCGCCGCCTGCGGCGGCGGCAAAACTGGCCGTGAACTCCCGCCCGCCAGGAGCCACAATGCGCCAGCCGTCAAGGTGCGCTGGCGCCCGCGCCTCGACCTGCGCCAGCACTCCGAGGCGGTCGAGCACAGGCGAGGCTTCCGGGCTCAGGCAGTCGCCGCAGGCTTTGGCGCGGGGGAATTCGTGCCGGTCGAGCAAGAGCACGTCGTGCCCGAGACGTGCGAGGAGCAGCGCCGCGGCCGCGCCGGCGGGGCCGGCGCCGACCACGATCACATCGGCAGAGGAGGAAGAGCGGCTCACGTCCGCCGGATCTCCCGTTGCCGCCTGCTTTCCGCGTCCACGAGCACGAGCCGGTGGAAGAAGTGGCGGTGCACGCGCGGGTGCGGCAGCCCGGCGCGGCGGGCGAGATCCAGCAGCTCGGCGGGCGTGAACGCGCGCAGCACGGAGAGCGGGGCATCGTGGCGGACCAGCCGGTTCCTGCGCCACAGCGTCGCGCCCAGGAACCGGGCGCCCAGGTAGTTGGGCCAGTCGCGCTCGAGTTCTCCCACCAGCAGGCCGCTGCGGGCTACGCGCCGGAGCTCCTGCAGCGCGCGGATTTGCTGCCCCCCCTCCAGGTGGTGCAGCGCCAGCGAGAGCAAGGCCACATCGTAAGAATCGTCGGGGTAGGGCAGCTCCAGGGCATCCGCGCGCTCGACCGTGATCTCCGGGTAGGCGGCGCTGCTGCGCCGGGCGATCTCGAGCATCTGCGGGTGCAGGTCCGTGGCCACAATTTGCACCGGTCGGCGACGGCGCCGGGCCCAATCGGCGATGGCCCGCGGCAAGTCTGCCGAGCCGGTGCCCACGTCCAGGATGCGTGCCGGCCGGGCGCGGGGCAGCAACTGCAGGAGGTGGCGCAGCAGCGCGCGCCGCCCGCCCAGCCAGCGGTTGACGGCTGCGATCTGGCGCAGCGTCACGTCCAGCTCGAGGGGGTCGTGGACAGCCGCGTCCAGCAGCTCCCCCACGTGCTCCGCCCGTGGCGGCCGGCTCACGGCGGGCCCGCGGGCCGGCGCCCCTGCTGCGTCAGCCCACTGTCCGGCTCGACGTGGACCACGACCTCGCGCGCGCTCACCTCGCGCGCCACGCGACGCTCGACCTCGTCCGCAATGGCATGCGCGCTCTCCACATCCAGCTTCCGGGAGACGGCAATGGTCAGTTCCGCGAAGATCTCGCCTTCCCGGCCGCGCGAGCGCACGGCGTAGGCGCCCTTCACGCCTGGGGTATCGAGCGCGATCCGGCGGATGGTGCGCGCCTCGACCGCTCGCTGGTCCACCAGCACGGGCACCGTGGTCTTGAGAATGCGCCAGCCGGCGCGGGCAATGACCAGGGCCACGAGCAACGTGAAGGCGGCGTCGGCGCGGGGGTAGCCCGCCGCGACGAGTCCCAGTCCCACGAGCACGCCCAGGGAGGCGTAGACGTCGGAGCGCGTGTGCGCCGCGTCCGCGAGCAGGATCTCGCTGCCCAGCTCGCGGCCGCGCCGTGCTTCGTATCTCGAGACGACTGCGCTCACGACTGCCGAGCCGACCATCGCTGCCACGACGAAGGGCGTGGCTTCCGGGCGCCCGGCGCCCGTGACCAGGCGGCCGATGGCCGCGCTCACCAGCTCGAAGACCGAGACGGACAGGAAAGCGACGACGCCCAGGGCGCCCAAGGTCTCGAATTTGGCATGGCCGTAAGGGTGCTCCTCGTCGGGCGCCCGCGCCGCCACCCGCGCCAGCGCCAGCCCCAACAGATTGTTCCACGCGTCCACCGAGGAGTGCGCTGCCTCGGCCACCACGCTGAGCGTGTGGGCCAGGAGGCCGCCCGCCGCCTTGGCCGCGACCACGGCCAGGTTGGCCAGCAGCGTCCAGGCGAGCACGCGCCGTATCTCGCGATGACGGGATTCCCGCACGGCGTAGTCGGAGGCCACTCGTGCAACCACGTCCCGTATCGCCTCCGCTCGCTTTTCCTGGGGTGCCCGCTCACGGACTCCAGATACCGTGCCGCACGCCGGGCGGCTCCGCCCCGGCGTGCGGGCGGGTCAAGATGCCCGCCGGCGCAGGGCAAGGCAAGGCGGGGCTTATGCTCGCGCGGCGCGCAGCTTTGCCGCCGCTGCCGCGACTGCCCCCTGCAGCGCCTGTACATCCAGCGGGATGACCACTCCGTCCCGGTAGAGCACCCGCCCCCTCACCACGGTCAGCGCCACGTCTGGCGCGCGGGCGGCGTAGAAGAGCGCGGCCAGCGGCTCGTGCACCGGCGTGACATGGGCGCCGGCAAGCGAGATGGCGCAGAGATCGGCATCCTTGCCCGGCTCCAGGGAGCCGATCCGGCCGTCGAGTCCCAGCGCGCGGGCGCCGTCCAGCGTGGCCAGGCGCAGCAACTGGTCGGCCGGCAGCGCAGTCGCCGAGCCGAGTCGCGCGCGCTGCAGCATCTGGGCGAGCCGCGCCTCTTCCAGGAGGTCCATGCGGTTGTTGCTGGCCGCCGAGTCGGACCCCAGCCCGACGGCAATGCCGGCGGCCAGCATCTCGGGGACCGGCGCTATGCCGTGGCCCAGCCGGGTGTTGGCAGCAGGGCAATGGGCGACCGTGGCGCCGCTTGCGGCAATGCGCGTCACGTCCCCGCCGTCCACCCGCACACCATGGATGAGGAGCGGCCGGGTGCGCAGCACGCTGAGCCGGTCCAGCAACACGATGGTCGAGCTGCCGCGCGGCGGAGTGTCGATGCCGCGGGCGCGCAGCCCCGTGGCGAATGGCCCGGCGCCCTCCTGCACCAGCCGCTCCTCCGCCTCGGCTTCGGCCGCATGCACGGCTACCGGGAGCGATTCCGCGAGCGCGTACTCCACGGCTACGCGGAAGAGCGAGTCCGACACTGTGTAGACGGCGTGCGGCGAGATGCCGACGCGGACCAGCTCGGTCTCACGCGCACGCATGCTCTCGACTCGCGCCCGCAGATCCGCCAGGGAATCCTCCGCCTGCGCTGGGGCAGGGCCGAAGACCTCCCGGTAGACGACGCCGCGCATGCCGGCCTCGCGCAGCGCGTCGAACGCCGCACCCGACTCCTCCGTCGCCGCCAGCGTGGTGATCCCGGCGGCCAGCGCCTCGATGCAGCTCCAGCGGGCGGCGACGCCATACTCCTCGGGCGTAAGGGCGGCGGCGCGCTTGACCGCCATGAGCGCGGCAATCCACTCCTGGAACGGCAGGTCCTCGAGCAGCCCGCGGAACGCGGTCAGCTCGGGATGGGCGTGTACGTTGACCAGCCCCGGCAGCAGCGCCGCCTGGCCCAGGTCGATGCGTTCCGCCCCGTCAGGCGCGGGCACCGCCGCTGCCGGCCCTACTGCGGCGATCCGCCCACCACTGTCCACGAGCACCGCGCCCTGCGCGATCGGGGGGGAGGTCACGGGTAGCACCCAACGGGCGGTGTAGAGCGAGGGGCGGAGCACCATGGGCCGCAAGATGGGATCGGGGGGTGCGCCTGGGAAGTGCGCTGCCCCGGTCACGACTTCGGGGCGCGCGTGCTGGCCCGGACTCCGAGCGAAGGCGCGCGGGGTCTGCTCTGAGGCGCGCGGAGCGTGTGGCGTAGAGGCGGTGGGTGGTGAACGGAGGGGGGCTGGTGGGCGCGTCATCGCGCAGCTCGCCGAAGGGCAGACCCCGGCGCCGGAGCGCGCTCGGGCAAGTCTGGAAACGGTTAATCCCGCGACTCAGTTGGGGAAATGGAAGAGGTCGCCCGAGAGGGAGGACTGACGGGAGCGCAGCATCTGCGGCGTGCCGAATACGCCCGTGAGGCCGAGCAGCTCGCCTATCGAGAAGAGCAGGCGCGGCCCGTCTCCTGACTCGCCGTTGAGCGGCACAGCGAAGTCGATGCGGTAGGTGGTGCGGCCGCCCGCGGGGAAGGAGCCGCGCAGACCGAAGCCGGCGGCGCTGCGCCACCCCGAGTCGCGGCCGAAGGGGGCGTCGCCCGGCCAGACCCGGCCCAGGTCCAGGAAGACGGTTGTGCCCAGGTCCAGCACGTCGCGGAGCGGCCAGCCGATGTAGACACGGTCCTCGAGAGTGAAGAGCGCGCGGCGCCCGCCGGGAAAGCGTTCGTTGCCGTAGCCTCGCACGCCCAGATCGCCGCCCAGCGTGAGCTGGAAGGGGGCACGCGTATGCCAGCCGCCGGCGCCGCGGGCGAGCAGCACGAGAGTATGGCGAGGCAGGCTTTCCGGCTGCCAGTAGCCGAGCAGCCCGGCTTCGGCCAGCACGTCCTCCCATTCTGGGGAGGGCGGCGCGGCATCGAGGTCACGGCGGCCGTCGAGCCGCAACCGGCCGGTGACCAGGGACCGGCCGGATTCCAGCCCGGTGTAGATGACCAGCGTGCTGAACAGGTCGTCGTCCCGCTCGAGGCCGGGCAGCGCGCGGCCCAGCGCCAGCTCGACTTCGGCGCCCAGCCGCACGTCCTGCTGGCCCTGCAGCGCGTCCAGGCCTCGCCGCTTCACCCACCAGATGTTGCGCTGCCCGAGGAGCAGGAAGGCGCGCAGGTTGTGGAGCTCCTCCATCTGGCGCTGGACCCGCGCCGCCAGGGCGCTATCCGCGACCACGCGGTCATCGAAGTCGTCGTCCCGGACGAGCTCGACCGGCCCCGGGTAGGTCAGCTCCTGGAAGCTCAGCCCCAGGCCGAGCAGCGTGAGGTTGCCGCGCCGGCCGAAGCGGGTGAGCGCGGCGACGTCGACCGCCTTGTCGCGGACCGGTGCCAGCACGTGCCGCTCGCGCCCGCGGCTCGAGTCCACGTAGTCGAAGAAGCGGTCCTCTCGCCGGAAGCTCTGCCGTCCCGCCCAGTGCCCCACCTCGCCCACGAACGGGTAGGCCAGTGCCTGGTTCGCGAACGTGCCGGCGCGGGTGCGGCCGCCCGAGGCGCGCAGGTCCCAGCGCGTGCCGGCGAGCTGCGGTGTCTCGTAGAGCATACCGTAGTCGCGCGTGACCTCTCGTTCGCGGTAGAAGAGGCCCACCGCCCGGCCCGTGCCCAGCAGGTTGCCCTCCCGCAGGCGGAACCCCTCGAAGTCCAGCCCGCCGCTCAGCCGGACGCGCAGGTCCAGCCGGGTACTCCACTCGTCCTGCGTGTCCACAAGCACGTGGTAGCTGCCGTCCGGCTGGCGGACGCCGTAGACATCGACGTGAGAGAGAAAGCCGTATCCGCGCAGCAGCCGCTCCGACTCGTCCAACAGCGCCGGGTCATAGCAGTCCCCCAGGGTGAAGAGCAGTTCTCGCCGGATCAGGGACGGGCGGGTGCGCACGTGCAGCGAGTTGGCCAGCCGGTACGCCCAACTGAAGCGGCGGTCCAGCGCAGGGTCGGAGGTGTCGAAGATGGAGTGGTTGTCGATAAAAATGAACGAGATGGGACCGGTCAAGCAGGCGGCCCCATCGGCTGCCCGGGCGCCGGCGGGGAGGGTCTGCTGCGCGCCGGCCGCTGCCGGTGCCAGGCAGCCGAGTGCCGCCAGGATCGCGGTGCGCCTCATGCGCGCCACTACCCCAGCCCGCTCGGGCTGGATCCCGCCATCTCGACCACTAGCCCGCCGCGGCGGGGGTGCTCTTCTTGCGCCTTCCTTTGCTTGACACGCCTGAGCCGGGCAGCATAACCTTGCGCCCTCGACCCGCTGTCCGGCGCGCCCTCGCGCGGCGGGCGGCTTCTCGAATGATGAGGAGGGTGTGGCTACCAGAGCGTTGAGCCAGGATCTGACGGGACACGGGCTGTGCCCCCGCGGCCCGGTGCACTGGAATCTCGCCCCGGCCGAGTTGTGCGAGCACGCGTTGCGCCGCGGCGAGGGGATACTGACCGCAGACGGTGCGTTCACCGCCATCACCCGGCCGCACACCGGCCGCTCACCCAACGACAAGTTCCTCGTTCGCGAGCCCTCGAGTGAAGACGAGATCGGGTGGGGCGCGGTCAACGTGCCGCTCGAGGCGGAGCACTTCCGGCGGCTGCACCACGACCTGCTCGAGCACCTCGAGGAGCAGGAGCTCTTCGTGCGGGACGTGTTTGCCGGCGCAGACCCCGCTCACCGCCTGAATGTGCGGGTGATGAGCAGCAGCGCGTGGCATTCGCTGTTCGTGCACAACATGTTCCTCGAGCCGCTAGCCGAAGAGCGGGAGAACTTCGAGCCCGGCGTCACCGTGTTGCACGCGCCGCGCTTCACGGCGGATCCCGGCGTGCATGGCACGCGCAGCGGCACCTTCATTGTGCTGCATTTCGGGGAACGGCTGGTGCTGATCGGCGGGACGGCCTACGCCGGTGAGATCAAGAAGTCGATCTTCTCGGTGCTGAACTACCTGCTGCCGCACCAGGGCGTGCTGCCCATGCACTGCTCGGCCAATGCCGGGGACGAGGGCGAGGTCGCGCTCTTCTTCGGCCTGTCCGGCACGGGGAAGACGACGCTGTCCACGGATCCCGCGCGTCACCTCATCGGCGACGACGAGCACGGCTGGAGTGATCGGGGCATCTTCAACTTCGAGGGCGGCAACTACGCCAAGGTGATCCGCCTCTCGCAGGCGGGCGAGCCGCTCATCTACGCTGCCAGCCGGCGCTTCGGCGCAATCCTCGAGAACGTGGTCGTCGACCCGGTGACGCGGGAAGTGGATTTCGACGACGGCTCGATCACCGAGAACACCCGCTCGTCTTACCCGCTATCCTTCATCGAGGGCGCAGTTCCGACGGGGCGGGGGGCGCACCCCCGGCACGTCGTATTCCTCGCCGCCGACGCGTTCGGCGTGCTGCCGCCGCTCTCGAAGCTGACACTCGAGCAGGCGATGTACCACTTCCTCTCCGGCTACACGGCCAAGGTGGCCGGCACCGAGCGCGGCGTCATGGAGCCCAAGGCCACCTTCAGCACTTGCTTCGGCGCGCCCTTCCTGCCGCTGCAGCCGGCGGTGTACGCCCGCCTGCTGGGCGAGCGCATTGTGCAGCACAAGGCGCGCTGCTGGCTGGTGAACACCGGGTGGACCGGCGGGCCGTATGGCGTGGGACAGCGCATGAACCTGCAGTACACGCGGGAAATGATCCATGCGGCGCTGAGCGGCAAACTGGACAGTGTGCCGAGCCGGCCCGACCGGGTGTTTGGACTGCGCATCCCCGAACATGTGCCCGGCGTCCCCGCCCAGGTCCTGGAGCCGCGTCCCACCTGGGCTGACCCGGCTGCGTACGACGCGCTAGCGGCCAAGCTGGCCAGCATGTTCCGGGAAAACTTCCAGCAATTCGCGGCCGAGGCGTCCCCCGCGGTGCGTGCCGCCGGCCCGTAGCCCCGCCCTCCACCACGGGCGGGGAACGCTGGCAGCTACCAGGCTGGCCGCTCAGCGCGGCTGCGGCGGGCGAGACTGCCAGCCAGAGCGGCGCCGCCGGCTTCCGCGACTACGCTGGCGGCGAGTGCGCCGACATCGTCCCGGGGGAGGAAGTATTGCAGCACCGCGCCGGGCAGGGCACCGAGCAGCATGACCCGGGCGTCGGCGCAGCTACTCAGGGCGTACAGGCTGCCGAAGGCCAGCCGACTGCACCCACCCTTGCTGGCGCCGGTCACTGCGCCGGCGGCCGAGGCGAGGCTGGGGAGAGCCAGGAGATAGGGGACAAACGGCTCCGCGTCCCGGCCCTGCCTCTCGATCGCGGAGGCGACCCCGGTGGCCGTCCCCCAGCCCACGAGGTAGCCGAGGGTGCCGCCAAGCAGGCCGCCCCCGAACATGAGCTTGAAGTCGCCGCGCTCGGCTGGCGTGGCCGTGCTGCTGTGTCCGGGAGCGGGAGCAGGGGCGCTTGTGCGGGCTGCCGCGGCCTCCGGAGCATCGAGATGATGGATCCGCTGCGCCGCGCCAGGGCGCGAAGATCCCAGCAGGAGCAGCGTGAATGCAGCGGCGAGGGTCCGGCGAGACATCCAGCAAACGTAGCGGCAGGGCGCGGGGGTGGAAAGGGGGTAGGCGTTGTGGCTGAGCGCTCGCCGGGCCGCGGGCGTGGCCGCGCGGCACGGCCGCCGGCGCGTCCGGTCATCCTGCGCGACCCGCTCTGGGACACCATCCGGCTCGAACCCACGGCCGTACGCATAGCGGACTCGGCCGCCTTCCAGCGTCTTCGTTACATCAAGCAGCTCGGCCTGGCCCACCTGGTCTACCCGGGTGCGACGCACACCCGCTTCGACCACGCCGTCGGCGTATACCACCTGGCGCAGCGCGCCCTGGCCGTGTTGCAGGAGGAGAACGCCCTGGCGGAGGTGCCGGACGCGGAGCGGCGCTTGATCCCGCTGGCCGCGCTGCTGCACGACATCGGCCACTACCCGTTCTCGCACGCGATCGAGGAGCTCGAGGAGACGCTGATCCCGGGGGACCACGAGCGCCTGGCCGGCCGCTTCCTGCAAGATCCGGAGGTGCACGCGGCATTGCTCGAGGTGGCAGCGGACGGACCCGGCCGCGTCGAGGAGCTGATCCGGGGCGTGTCGCCTAGCGCGCTGCAGAACCTGGTGAGCGGCAGCCTGGACCTGGACAAGATCGAGTACCTGAAAAGGGACGCCCGCTTCTGCGGCGTGCCCTACGGTGAGGTGGACGTGGATCGGCTGCTGTACGCGCTCGCGCTGCTGCGCGACCCCGCCACCGGCCGGCTCGAAGTCGGGGTGCGCGAGAAGGGGGTGGCGGCGCTGGAATCGCTGCTCTTCGCCAAGTACCAGATGTTCCGCAACGTGTACTGGCACCACGGCGTGCGGGCGGCAACCGTGATGTACAAGCGGATTGTGGCGGATGCGCTGGGCGCGGGGCTGCTCGAGCCGGAAGAGCTGCTGGGACAGACCGACGA
>JACQVE010000235.1 GCA_016209965.1 Gemmatimonadota bacterium
CCATGGCGCAGATGACGGTGGAGACGCGCCTCGAGATCGTGCCCGGCGCGACCCACCTGTTCGAGGAGCCCGGCACGCTCGAGGAGGTCGCGCGCCTGGCCCGGGACTGGTTCCGCCGCTGCCTCGCCGCGGGCGAGACGCCCGGTCCGGGTGCGGCTTGAGCGCAGCCTACGATTCAACGTGGCAACTCGTTACCACGCTTGACGCCGCCGCCGTACACCCGCAATCTCCGCTGCCAGCGCCGGCAAAACGAACCTGAGAGAGGGCCAGGGGCGCGGTGGCTGGTCGCCCCTCGAACCAGGCCCTTGCTACTCAATCGCGGAGGTGCCGAATGCAGTGCCATGCCTGTACCTTCACGCTCCAGCCCCTGGGGCTCTGGGCCTCCGGCGACTGGTGTGTTCGCTCCGTCGTGTCGCGGGCTCCGGCTGGCCTCCCGATACTCCTGCTGCTGCTCGCCGCGCTCGGCTGCCGGGGCGAGGAGCGCGCCGCCGCACCTGCCGGCGCGCTGGACCTTTCCGCCTACGAGCTGGTGGACCTGACGCACTCCTTCAATGCCTGGACCATCTACTGGCCGACGTCGCCCTCGACCTTCCAGCTCCAGCGGCTGGCCTACGGCCCCACGCCGGCCGGCTTCTTCTACGCGGCCAACGCGATCTCCGCCCCGGAGCACGGCGGGACCCACCTGGACGCGCCCATCCACTTCGCCGAGGGGCGCTGGACCACGGAGCAGATCCCGCTCGACCGGCTGGTCGGCCCGGCCGTGGTCATTGACATCTCCGAGCGCGCCACCGCCGACCGCGACTACCGCCTGACCGCCGGGGACGTGCTCGAGTTCGAGAGCGTGCACGGCCAGATCCCGGCGGGCAGCATCGTCCTGCTGCGCACCGGCTGGAGCCGCCACTGGCCTGACCGCAAGGCCTACCTGGGCGACGACACGCCCGGCGACGCGTCCAACCTCCACTTCCCCAGCTACGGCGAGTCCGCGGCGCGGCTGCTGGTCGAGCAGCATCAGGTCGCCGCGCTGGGAGCCGACGTCGCCTCCATCGACTACGGGCCGTCGCAGGACTTCATCGTGCACCAGATCGCCATGGGTGCGAACGTCCCCGGCCTCGAGAACCTGACCAACCTTGAGCGGCTGCCGGCCACGGGCGCGCTCGTCTTCGCGCTGCCCATGAAGATCGAGGGCGGGTCCGGCGGCCCGCTCCGCGCCATTGCACTGGTGCCGCGCCGGCCGGCGGGCGAGGAGGGGCCGTGAGCGAGCGGCAGCGCGTGCCCACGACCGCGCCCTGGGCCAGGACCGTCGGCTACTCCCGCGCCGTGCGCGTGGGCCGCCAGATCTACGTCTCCGGCACCGCGCCGGTGGGCGACCAGGGCGGCATCGCGCACCCGGGCGACCCCTACCGCCAGGCGCTCCGCTGCTTCGAGATCATCCTGGCCGCACTGCGCGAGGCGGGCGCCGGCCCTGAGCACGTCGTGCGCACCCGGATGTACGTGGCCGACCCCGCCCACTGGGAAGCGGTCGGCCGTGCCCATGGCGAGGTGCTGGGCGACGCGCGCCCGGCGACCACCATGGTCGTGACCGGCTTCATCGACCCCGAGATCCTGGTCGAGATCGAGGCCGACGCCGTGCTCTGGGACCAGCCGTAGCCTCCCACCTTCTGACCAGTCCGGCCTCGAAGCCCAGCTTCTTCTGGCGACTGAAACGGGGGAATGCCGCCCTTCGCCACCCCGGGCCACGCCTGGACCGCGAATTGCAACACCCCCCGCCCGCGCGTGCGCGCGCGTTTCCGTAAACGAACGCGCAGACGCGAAAAACACGCAGACGCGAAATAGGGAGACGCGGTAAGCGCGCAGGCGCGATCAAGCTGGCAGGCGCGGTGAGCCGAGCCGCGGGTGTGCAGCTCCACCTGTCGGAGTGCACGTGCCTGCCAAAAGGGTGATCCATCTCGAGTAGAGGAGGGTGTGGCCGTGCGGAAGCGAATCGCGATTCTGGCTGTCGGCTGGGCGCTGCTCCTGGCCGGCGCGGCGCCGGCGCAGGTGGTGTGGGACGCGCCGCTGCTGGTGCCGCCGCAGCCGGCGCCCGGCCTGGGGCTGTTCCTGGTCAATCCCGCGGGCGGTGAGCTGGCGCTGCTGGGCGTATGGCGCGCCGCCAGCTCCCGCCAGTTGCAGCTCCGGCTGGGCATTGCCGATGATGCGCGAGACGAGATCAGCGTTTATGGCGGCGTCGACATTGGCGGATCGCTGAACCGCAGCTCGGCGCAGTTCCCGCTGGACGTGGGTTGGGTGCTGGGCGCCGGGCTGGGCGCCGGCGACTGGGTGCTGCTGAGCATTCCCCTGGGCCTCTCGATTGGGCGGACGTTCCGCGGCAATGGCGCGAGCTTCACGCCCTACCTCTCGCCTCGCGTGGTGCTGGACGGCAGCTTTGGCCGGGATCTGCCGCCGCCCGCGGAGGAGGACGAGCTGGACCTGGACTTCGCCGTCGACCTGGGCATCGACCTCGCCTTCCAGCGCACCTGGATGATCCGCTTCGGCGCGACCCTGGGCAACGACCGCGAGGCGCTGGCCATCGGCGTGGTGTTCTAGCGAGGCTCCGCCTCAGACCGACGAGGCATGTTACGGCCAAGGCCCGAACCCGACCCGAAGAAAAACTTGACTCATTTGCAACAAATCTGGCAAACCGAGGAGTCTAGGGGATGGGCCTCCTCCGGCCGGCCGCGACCGCGAACGCGAGAAAGTAGTTGCGCAAGCCGTGCGCGGAACGCGGCGGAACATGCTCCGCGTAGAAGAGCCGACAGAACTCTTCTCTCGCGCGCAGGATCTCGCGGCGGCGCGGGCCTCGCCACCGCTCGTCCGCGGCGGTCAAATCGAACAGCTCGAGCGCCCGGGTGAGCGCGTTCTCCAGCCGAGCGTCGTGGCCGGCATCGCGTGCGCGCATCGAGCGCTCGACCTCGCTACCCACGTGAGCCAACTGCTCCACCAGCGTCAGCTTGCCCCAGCGGAGGGCAGCATCGTAGTGACCGCTCGGGCCCGCCATCAACCGCCGCCGCCCACCAGCAAGCTGACTACCTGCCGGATCGCTTCACGGACAACCTCATCCTCGACGTCCCGAGATCGGTTCCCCTGCGCGGGCCGCACGTTGATCAGGGAATCGAACTCGATCCAGGTCTCTGCCCTCTCAGCCGGGTAGAGGTTGATCCCCCACAGGTCCGCCTGTCGCGATCCGTCATCCAGCAGAGCGGCTTCCTCGTCCGAGTGGAGCTCCCCCCCGATCGCCATGACCTCGCGTTTCACGTCGACCACCGCCTTGACCATGTCGCCGAACTGCGCGGCCGCGATATCTGCCAGCTCGGAGCGGGCAATCCTCTGCCGCACAATGCGCAGCGGGGTCGAGTCCATGGCGGAAGCTGAAGCACCTGGCTATGGTTCGAGTTGCTCGATCTCCCCCCGCAACTCCAGGAGGCACTGCTCTGCGCCTCCCGAGGAGGGCTCACTCCGGAGGCATCTTCCCGGCCCCGTTCCTGGCCGGTTCTAATCCCCCGCCACGGGACTGGGCACGAACTGCAGCTCGTAGAGCCGGGCGTAGATCCCGGCGCGCGCGAGCAATCCCTGATGCGTCCCCTCCTCACGCAGCTCGCCGTGGTGCAGCACCAGGATCCGGTCGGCGTTCTGCACCGTGGACAGGCGGTGCGCGATTACCAGTGAGGTGCGCCCGCGCATGAGCGTCTCGACCGCCCGTTCGATCTGCTCCTCGAGCTCCGAGTCCACCGAGCTGGTCGCCTCGTCCAGCACCAGCACCAGCGGGTCGAAGGCCAGCGCCCGCGCGAAGGAGAGGAGCTGCCGCTCGCCCACGGAGATGGAGGCGCCGCGCTCGGCCAGTGGCTCCGCGTAGCGCTGGGGCAGCCGTTCGATGAAGCGGTGCGCGCCCACGCGCCGCGCGGCACGGCTGACCCGCTCCTGCTCAATGTCTTCCCGCCCCAGCCGAATATTGTAGCCGACATCGCGACTGAACAGGAAAACATCCTGCAGCACCAGGCTGATGCGGCTGCGCAGCTCCTCCAGCGGCACGCGCTGGATGGGCACGCCATCGAACAGGATCTCGCCGCGCTGCGGCTGGTAGAAGCGCATGAGCAGGTTGACCACCGTGGTCTTGCCCGCACCCGTGTGCCCCACAATGGCCAGCCGCTCGCCCGGCCGCGCCGTGAAGCTCAGCCCGCGGATGACCCAGTCCCAGTCGCCCTGTTCCGTCCTACCCGCTCCCGTACCCGCACCCGAACCCGTACCCGCATCCACATCCGCACCCGCCGCGCTTGCCGATCCCGATCCCGATCCCGGGACCTCCACTGCCCCCCTTGCCGCCGCCGTACCCCCGCCCGCGCGCGCCCCGGCAGCCGCCGGCCCGCCCGCACCGTCCCCCGAAACCTCCGCCGCCACCGGCTCGACCGGCTCGCCTTCCG
The DNA here is from genome assembly GCA_016209965.1 of Gemmatimonadota bacterium. Classification (NCBI taxonomy): domain Bacteria; kingdom Pseudomonadati; phylum Gemmatimonadota; species Gemmatimonadota bacterium. The sequence continues at coordinate 4,455 of JACQVE010000235.1, forward strand.
CCACCGCGGGCGGCTCCGGGAATGCAGCCGTCTCCGTGATCGCTTCCAGAACTCTATCGGGAACGGGAACGGGAGCGGGCACCCGTACGGGAACGAGCCCCTCCCCCTCACCCCGCCGCCGGTACGCGAACCAGACGTCCCGGAACTCGATCTCGCCCCGCCCCGGCGTGGGCAGGTGCAGCGGCTGGGCGGGCTCCGGCACGGAGATGGGAGTGTCCAGCAGCTTGAAGATGCGCTCGGAGGAGGCCATGGCGCCCTGCAGCATATTGTACTTTTCCGACAGGTCCTGGATCGGCCGGAAGAAGCGGCGGGCATACTGCAGGAACGCGGCGACCACGCCCACCGTGAGCGTGCCGCCCAGGATCTGGGCGCCGCCGTAGGCGATGATCGAGGCCAGCGCCACCGCGGTGAGCAGCTCGATGATGGGGAAGAACAGGGCGTAGTAGGTGATCGAGCGCAGGTGCGCGCCCAGGTAGTCCCGGTCAATGGTGCGGAATCGCGCGCTCGTGTCCGCTTCCCGGCCGAACAACTGCACCACCGCCATCCCGGTGATCCGCTCCTGCAGGAAGGCATTGATCCGCGCCAGACGCACGCGGATCTCCCGGTACGCATCGCGGATCCTGGCGCGGAACGCAAACGCCACCAGCGCCACCAGCGGCATGACTGCCAGGGTCACCAGTGCCAGCTTCCAGTCCATGAGCAGCATGGCGACGACGATGAAGACCAGGGTAAAGACGTCGCCAAACACCGTGACCACGCCCGCGCTGAACAGCTCGTTGAGCACCTCGACGTCGCTGGTCACCCGGGTCATGATCCGGCCCACGGGGTTGCGGTCATAGTAGGGCAGGCTCAGCCGCTGCAGGTGGGCGAAGATCTCGCGGCGCAGGTCGTACATCACGCGCTGCCCCAGCCAGGTCGTCAGCACCGACTCGGCGTACTCGAGCGCCAGCGCCAGCAGCAGCGCGCCGAAGTAGGCGGCGGCCAGCCAGCCGAGCAGGCCGAAGTCGCGCTCAGGGATGGCCCGGTCCAGCGCCACCTTGGTCAACCAGGGGCCGATCAGCTCGATCAGCGCGCCGGTCAGCAGCAGCGCAACACCCACTGCCACCCGCCCGCGGTGCGGCCGCAGGTAGCGCAGCAGCCGCCGCATGAGGCGGGCGTCATACGCTTTGCCGAGTGCTTCTTCCTCGTGCAGCGCGCTGGCAGCGTCTGCCACTGGGCCTCCCGATCCGACGGCTGGGGCGCGAACGCCAGGAGTGCAAGCAGGACAGCCACTTGCAAGCTAGGAAAGGCCCCAAGTGTCCGCCAGTGTTGCTTCCCGCCCGACCGGCTGAAATATTGGTCGGCGGCTGGCGGCAGCAGCGGCGGCACACGCACGCGCCATCCTCCACGACGCCAGGAAGGAGCAAGCCGTGGCCTGGATCCTGGTAGCGCTGCTCCTCATGACTCTCGGCCTCTTGCGGGTCTCGGGCCGAGTCATGGTACCATCCATTCCCTGGTGGTACGGCGTGGTCGAGCTGCTCCTCGGCGAGGTGCTCGCCCTGACCTGGCTGACGCGCAGCCAGCCGGTGGAAGATGGGTTCTGGCTGATCGGCTCCGCCGTTATTGCCGGCGTGCTCTTTGATGAAGTCCGCCTCGTGACCCGCGGGCTCAAGCGCTGGCGGCAGGATGTCAGGTCCGAGGAGCTGCGGCTGCGTAAGTTCCTGGGCAAGGACTGAGGCCGCGGATGGGTATCCTCTCCTGGATCCTTTTTGGCCTGATTGCCGGGGCCATCGCGAAGTTCATCATGCCGGGCAAGGACCCCGGCGGCTGCCTGGTCACGGTGCTCATCGGCATCGCCGGCGCGCTGATCGGCGGCTTCGTCGGCACCCAGCTCTTCAATTGGGGCACCGTCACCGGCTTCAACCTGCGCTCCTTCCTCATCGCCATCTTCGGAGCCATCCTGCTGCTCCTGGGATACCGGCTGGTCGTGCGCCGCCGGATCTAGCTGCCCCGCGCGTCATGCGGCGCGCAAGCCCGCAGCGCCTCGTCTTGCCATCCCGAGCCTAGCGAGCGCGAGTAGTAGTCAGCCGCATCGCGGAAGCCGTGCAGCGGCGCTGTGGCGACGTCATCGAACTCGCGCAGCGTGCGCGCGCCGAGCGCCCGGCCGACGTCGCAGCGCCCTGCCAGCAATTCGAGCTTCGCCCGCAGCTTGCGCCGCAGGTTGCGCAGGAAATAGCTGGTGTACACGCGGCCCATCACGCCCCTTTCGAGGTTCGCCGCCCCCGCCGCCAGGTCGTACGGCACCGACACCGGGGGCAGCGCCGCCGCGCTCTCGAGTCCGCGCGTCTGGTGGTCACCGATGCTCCCCGTTCGCGCGGGCAGGGTCCCTGCCACCGAGACTTGCCGGGCCGCCACGGGCTGACGATACTGGCCGGATTATGGACCCCCCGCCGCCGCCGAGGTCTCCATGCCCAACCACCACCCGACGCTGCCCCGGACTCCTGCCGCGGACGCTGCCCAACCCGTGGCGGCGCGCCGTGCTGCGCCGCTGGACCTGTCGGCCGAGGAGTTCCGTGCCCTGGGCTACCGGCTCGTGGACCGCATTGCCGATTTCCTCGAGTCGCTGCCCTCGCGCGTCGTGACGCCGGGCGCTGGACCGGCCGAGGTACGACTCGCCCTGGGCGGGGGCGCGCTGCCGATCGAGGGCATGGAGCCCGCCCCGCTGCTCGAGCAGGCCGCGGACGTGCTCTTCCAGCATTCGCTGCTGAACGCGCACCCCCGCTTCTGGGGCTACATCAATCCCACGCCCGCGCCCATCGGCGCGCTGGGCGAGATGCTGGCCGCAAGCGTGAACCCTAACGTGGGCGCCTGGATCCTCTCGCCCGTGGCCAGCGAGATCGAACGGCAAACCGTGCGCTGGATTGCCGAGCTGATCGGCTACTCTCCGGAGGCGGGTGGCCTGCTGGTGAGCGGCGGCAACATGGCGAACTTCGTGGGCTTCCTCGCAGCCCGGCGAGCCCGCGCCGATTGGGACGTGCGCGCCCGGGGCATCGCCGGTGGCGGGGGCCGTCGCCTCGTCGCCTATACCTCTGCCGAGACCCATACCTGGATCCAGAAGGCGGCGGACCTCTTCGGCCTGGGCACGGAATCCCTGCACTGGATCCCGGTGGATGCCGGGCTGCGCATGGACACCGCCGCGTTGCGCCAGGCGATCGAGCGCGATGTCGAGGCCGGGCTCACCCCCTTTCTCGTGGTCGGGACCGCCGGCTCGGTGGGCACTGGCGCGGTCGACCCGCTGCCCGAGCTGGCCGCCGTCTGCCGCCAGCACGGGCTCTGGTTCCACGTGGACGGCGCCTATGGCGCGCTGGCTGCCGGCGTGCCCGGCGCGCCGCCCGAGTTGCGCGGCATTGCGGAGGCGGATTCCGTGGCCGTCGACCCGCACAAGTGGCTGTACGCGCCGCTGGACGTCGGCTGCGCACTCGTCCGCGACGCCGCGGCGCTGCGCGACACGTTCAGCTACCGGCCGCCCTACTACCGTTTCGACGCTGGGGGCGAGGAGCGGATCAACTACTATGAGTATGGGCCGCAGAACTCCCGCGGGTTCCGCGCCCTCAAGGTGTGGCTCGGGCTGCGGCAGGTGGGGCGCGAGGGGTGTATGCGCATGATCGGCGAGGATATGGCACTGGCGCGCGAGCTGTACGCCGCCGCCGCTGCGCACGCCGAGCTGCAGGCGGTGACCCATGGACTCAGCATTGCGACCTTCCGCTACGTGCCGCCCGACCTGCGCGGCGCCGCCGCAGCGGCGGGGGCGCTGTTGGCGGCGGGGCCCGGCCACGCCCATGCCTCAGCCGCGCACGCGGCCGGCCGAGACCGCCCGGGACCGGGGCCGGCGGCGGGCGAGACGGGCGTGGAAGAGTATCTCGATCGCCTGAACGCGGAGCTCCTGGACCGGCTGCAGCGCGGAGGCGAAGCGTTCCTCTCCAATACCGTAATAGGCAGCCGCTTCCTGCTGCGCGCCTGCATTGTGAACTTCCGCACGGCGCTCGAGGACGTGCGCGCGCTACCCGGGATCGTGGCGCGACTGGGCCGGGAGGTCGACGCCGAGCTGCGGCCGGTGCACCTCGCGCGCCCGGCGTGACAAAGCCCATGCGGCTGCTCGCGAGCCGCCTCGCGCGACCGGCGTGACACCGCCGCCGCCTGCGGCCCCTGTCAGAATGCCTGCCGACGGTTGCCCTATCAGAACGTCAGCTTTACCTTCGACTTGACACCACCCGCAACCTCGCGTGCTGAAGCCCTTGCGCCGGCCGCGCTTTCACCAGGAGGCGACGCATGGCACTGGACTGGACGTTCTACGGCAATCCGCTGGGCGACTGGGCGGCGGCGCTGGTTGTGGCCGCTGGACTGGTGGCCGGGCTCGCGCTCCTGCGCCGCCTGGCGATCCGCTACCTCGGGCGGCTCGCCCGGCAAACCGATAACCAGTGGGACGACCTGGCGGCCGACGTGTTGCGCCGCACCCGCTTCTTCTTCCTCCTCGCCCTGGGCACTTACGCCGGCGCCGCGCTGCTCGAGTTGCCGCCCGGCCCGTGGCGGGCCGTACGGGCCGTGGCCGTGCTCGCGCTCGTGCTGCAGGGCGCGTTCTGGGGCAACGTCGTCATCTCCTTCTATGTCAGCCGGGAGGCGCGGCGAAGGCTGGAGGAGGATGCGGCTGGCGCCACGACCATCAACGCGCTCGGCTTTCTGGGCCGCCTCCTCCTCTGGGCCGTACTGCTGCTGCTCGGACTGGACAACCTGGGCGTGGACATTACCGCCCTGGTGGCCGGGCTGGGAGTGGGCGGCATTGCCGTCGCGCTGGCCGTGCAGAACATCCTGGGCGACCTGTTCGCCTCGCTTTCTATCGTGCTGGACAGGCCCTTCCGTATCGGCGACTTCATCATCGTGGACGACCTGATGGGCACGGTCGAGCACATCGGACTGAAGACTACGCGCCTGAGGAGCCTGTCGGGCGAGCAGATCGTTTTCTCCAACGCGGACCTGCTCCGGACCCGCGTGCGCAACTTCAAGCGCATGTACGAGCGGCGCGTTGTCTTCTCGGTGGGCGTGACCTATGACACGCCCTACGAGCGGCTGGCCGCCATCCCGGGCATGATCCGCGATATCATCGAGGCGCAGCATCGGACCCGCTTCGACCGGTCCCACTTCAAGGCTTTCGGCGCCTTCTCGCTCGACTTCGAGGTTGTCTACTACGTGCTGGATCCGGACTACAACGTCTACATGGACGTGCACCAGTCCGTGAACCTCGAGATCTTCCGCCAGTTTGCGGCCGAGGGCATCGACTTCGCTTACCCGACCCAGACGCTATACCTGCGCCAGGCGCCCGCCACTGTGCCTGCCTGAAGGAAGCGTATGGACCATGAACTGGCCCGCTGGCGGGCCGAGACGCCGGGCGTCACGGCCGGGCGCGTGCACCTGAACAACGCCGGTGCGGCGCTCGCGCCGCAGCCGGTGTTGGACGCGGTGCTGGGCCACCTGCGGCTCGAGTCCCTGCTGGGTGGCTACGAGGCCGAGGACGCGGTGGCGGACCGGACTGCGGCCGCGTATGCCGGGGTGGCGCGCCTGCTGGGCGCCGCGCCGCGCAACATCGCCCTGGTCGAGAACGCGACCGCGGCATTCAGTCTGGCGCTCAGCGCGTTCCGCCTCGCCGCAGGCGACGTCATCCTCACTACCCGCAACGACTACGTCTCGAACCAGCTCAGCTACCTGAGCCTCGCGCGCCGATTCGGCCTCGAGATCGTGCGGGCGGCCGACGCGCCCGAGGGCGGAGTTGACCCGCAGTCCGTGCGGGAGCTGATCGCGCGGCGCCGGCCGCGCCTGGTGGCCGTTACCTGGGTCCCCACCAGCTCCGGGCTGGTCCAGCCGGTCGAGGCGGTGGGCGCCGCGTGCGAAGCGGCCGGCGTGCCCTACCTGGTAGACGCCTGCCAGGCCGTCGGCCAGATCCCCGTCGAGGTCGAGCGACTGCGCTGCGATTTCCTGTCCGCCACGGCGCGCAAGTTCCTGCGCGGCCCGCGCGGCATCGGCTTCCTCTACGTCTCCGACCGCGCCCTGGGCCGCGGCGACCACCCCCTCTTCATTGACATGCGCGGCGCGCGCTGGCTCGAGCCGGACGCCTTTGAGCTGCTGCCCGACGCGCGGCGCTTCGAGAACTGGGAGTTCGCCCACGCGCTGGTGCTCGGCCTGGGCGCCGCAGCGGAGTACGCGCTCTCTGTGGGCGGCGACGTCGCCCGCCAGCGCGCACACGCCCTCGCCGCCTACGCGCGCCAGCGGCTGCGTACGCTGGACGGCCTGCGCCTGCTGGACCGCGGCCCGGAGCTGTGCGCCATTGTCACTGCAGAAGTTGCGGGCCGGGACGCGCGCGAGATAGTCGCGCTCCTCCGGGAGCGAGGGATCAATACCAGCGCCACGCTGCGCGCCTACGCGGTGATCGACATGGACGAGAAGCGCGCCGCCTCCGCCCTGCGCATCTCGCCGCATTACTACAACACGCCGGGCGAGGTGGACTCGGCCGTCGAGGCGCTGGCCGAGCTGGTGACAACGCCCGCACCGGGCCAGCCCCCTTTTGCGCCATCCTGAGCGGGGGCAAGCCGGGTAGCGCCGGCCTGAAGTACCTTTCCGCGTGACCGCGCCCGGCTACACCAGCTCGCGGAGCGCGGCCGCCACCGGCCCCAGCATGGCCGCTAATATGCCGGCGTAGAAGGCCAGGCCGGCCAGCGCGCCGGCCAAGCCCACCAGGTTGTCTATCCGCTGTATCTTCCGCTCCATTGTCTCCTCCAAATGCAGCGCGGCACAGGCCGCTTGGTCGCTTACCCAACTGCGTTACACCGCCCTACTGCTGCCGTCCGTACGGGCCGCGCGCCGCCCGGGTTTCAGCCGTCGGGCCCACGCAGGCCTCAACCTCCTTGGACACGTCAACCTCGCCACAGGGTTGCATGGAGCGAGCGGCTGGAAGCCATCCTCGTACCGCGCTTCTCGACCGGAGCGCGCAGCCCAGGGTACATTAGCGGGCGTTGGCCGCCCGGCAGCGGCCCGTCCGCCAGGTGGAGCAACCCGACCACTTAGCAAGGCTGTGAAAGAGCGGATCGTCATCCGCAACGCGCGGCAGCACAACCTCAAGGGGTTCGACCTCGAGATCCCGCGCCGCGCGCTCGTGGTGTTCACGGGCCCCAGCGGCTCGGGGAAGTCTTCGCTGGCCTTCGACACGTTGTATGCCGAGGGGCAGCGTCGCTACGTGGAATCGCTTTCCACCTACGCCAAGCAGTTTCTCGAGCGAATGGAGAAGCCGGCCGTGGACCTGGTGGACGGCATCAGCCCCGCGGTGGCCATCGAGCAGAAGAATCCCACCAAGACCAGCCGCTCGACCGTGGGCACGGCGACCGAGGTGTACGACTATCTGCGGCTGCTCTGGGCCCGAGCAGGCCGGAGCTACTGCCCGCAGTGCGGCCGGGAGGTCCGGCGCGACACGGTGCAGTCCGTGGCGGACACACTGCTCGCGCTCCGGCCCGAGACGCGGCTTCTGGTGTGCTTCCCACTGCCGGGCGGCGCGCAGGTCAGCCACCGGCGCGTGGTCGAGAACCTGCGCGCCATGGGCTTCCTCCGCCTGTTGGCGGACGGCGAGCTGCTGGAGCTGGCCGAGCCCGGCGCCGAGGAGCCGCAAGGCCTGGGTCGCGACCTGGCGGCCGCCGCCGAGCTGCTCGTAGTGGTGGATCGCCTGACTGTGGAGCCCGAGGCCGCCGAACGGCTGGCCGATTCGCTGGGTGTCGCGTTCGCCGAGGGCGAGGGGGAGGTGGTAGTCGTCCCCGCCGCAGGAGGGGAATTGCGGCTGCGGTTCACCGAGCGCTTCCACTGCCCGGACCACCCGGAGGTGCGATTCCTCGAGCCCACGCCACGGCTCTTTTCCTTCAACAACCCGTATGGCTCGTGCCCGTCGTGCACCGGCTTCGGCGCGGTGCTCGAGTACGACCCGGCGCTGATCGTGCCCAACCTGGAGCGCTCGCTGCGCGACGGCGCCGTGGACCCCTGGGAGAAGCCCCGCTACGGCCGCCACCGCGAGCGCCTCCTGGCCTTTGCGCGCGAGCGCGGCGTGTCGGTTGACCGGCCGTGGCGCGAGCTGCCCGAGGAGTTCCGCCGCGCCGTGCTCCGCGGCACCCGCGGCTTCCAGGGCGTGCTGCCCTTTCTGCGCTCGCGCGAGCGGAAGCGATACAAGCAGTACATCCGGGTCTTCCTCAGGCAGTATCAGTCGGCTCGCACCTGCCCCGCGTGCCGCGGCGCGAAGCTGCGGCCGGAAGCGCTGTGCGTGCGGGTCGGCGGCCTCACCATCGCGGAGGCCGGCGAGCGAACGATCGAGGAGCTGCGGGAATGGGTTCGGCGCCTCTCCGATCCCGATCCCGATCCCGACCCCGACCCCGATCCCGCGCCCAGGGCACCGGGCACGGGCACGGGCACGGAAACCACCGCCCTCAACCCCTACGAGAAAGCCATTGCCGCGCCCATCCTCCGCGAGATCATGGCGCGGCTCAGCTTCCTGGATGATGTCGGCCTGGGCTACCTCACGCTTCAGCGCCAGACCCGCACGTTGTCCGGGGGTGAGGCGCAGCGCATTGCCCTGGCCAACTCGTTGGGCTCGAGCCTGGTCGACACGCTCTACGTGCTGGACGAGCCCACCATCGGGTTGCACCCCCGGGACACCGACCGGTTGCTCGCGTTGCTGCACCAGCTCCGGGCTGCGGGCAATACCGTCATTGTGGTCGAGCACGATCCGGCGGCTATCCGCGCGGCGGATCACGTGGTCGAGCTCGGTCCGGGCAGCGGCGAGCGGGGCGGCAGCGTCGTCTTCCAGGGGAGCTATGAGGAGTTGCTCGAGGCCGACACGGCAACCGGCCGCTACCTCTCCGGCCGCGAGCGGCCCGCCGCCCGGCCCGCGGCGCGGCGCTCCCTGGGCGGCCCTGCTCTGCGTCTCGAGGGCGCGCGGCTCCACAACCTGCGCGGCATCGCGGTCGAGATCCCGCTCGGCCTGCTCACCGTGGTCACGGGGGTGAGCGGCTCAGGCAAGAGCAGCCTGGTGCATGACGTGCTCTATCGCGCGCTCGAGCGCGAGCTGCGTGGCGGCGAAACCAGTGCCAAGCAGCACCTGGGCGAGCTGGTCGGCTCCTACGATCGGCTGGACGGGGCAGGCCACCTGAGCGACGCCGTGCTCGTCGACCAGTCGCCCATTGGCCGGACGCCGCGCTCCAACCCCGTCACGTACATCAAGGCGTTCGAGCATGTGCGTGCCATCTTCGCCCGCCAGCCGCTCGCCCGGCAGCGCGGCTACTCGGCCGGCCACTTCTCCTTCAACGTTACGGGCGGTCGCTGCGAGGCGTGCCAGGGCGATGGCGTCGTCCAGATCGAGATGGTCTTCCTGGCCGATGTCTACGTGCCCTGCGAGGTCTGCGGCGGCGCGCGCTACAAGCCCGAAACCCTGGAGGTGACCTGTAAGGGGCTGAACATCCGGCAGGTGCTCGACCTCACCGTGGACGAGGCCATCCGCTTCTTCCTCAAGGAGGACCGGCTCGGCCAGGCGCTCTGGCAGCTCCAGCAGGTCGGGCTCGGCTACCTCCGGCTGGGCCAGCCGGCGCCCACGCTGTCCGGGGGCGAGGCGCAGCGGCTGAAGATCGCCAGGGAGCTGGCCGGCGCCGGGCGGCGCCGCGGCCGCAAGCTCTACCTCATGGACGAGCCGACGACGGGGCTCTCGGGCGCCGAGGTGCGCAACCTGCTCCGCGTGCTCAAGCAGCTCCTGGATGTGGGGCACACCGTCGTCCTCATCGAGCACAACCTCGAGGTCATCCGTGCCGCCGACTGGATCATTGACCTGGGGCCGGAGGCCGGTGATGCCGGCGGCCGCGTCGTCGCCATGGGCCGGCCCGAGGAGGTCGCGGCCGTGCCCGCCAGCCACACCGGCCACTACCTGCGCGAGCTGCCCGAGCCCGCACCGTGGTAGCGATTGCCAGCCAAAGTTGCATGCCGGCCGCTTGGACGGACCTGCACGTGCACGGTGCACCCACTCGTACTCGTACACCTGCGGTTGGACTACCTTCACCCTTGACCCTCCGCTGCGCTCCGTCTATTCTCGTTCTCTCTCGCGTCCCACGCGGTCACAACCCCTAGCAGGAGCTGGACATGCGATACCGCCCGCTCGCACTGGCGGCCCTCGCGCTGGCCGTGCTCGCGCCTCGCGCCAGTGCCCAGGCGACCGCGCCGCCCCTCGCCTTCGACACCTTCAGCCTGGCCAACGGCCTGCGCTTTATTGTGCACGAGGATCATTCCACGCCCATTGTGGCGGTCGACGTCTGGTATGACGTGGGCAGTGCCAACGAGGTCGCGGGCCGCTCCGGCTTTGCTCACCTCTTCGAGCACATGCTCTTTCAGGAGACGGAGAACCTGGCGGCGGGCGAGTTCAAGGAGCTGATCCGTGCCGCGGGCGGCACGTACAACGGCACGACCAACACGGACCGGACCAACTACTTCGAGACCGTGCCCTCGAACCGGTTGAACCTGGCGCTCTGGCTGGAGGCGGAGCGCATGGCCCGGCTCAGGGTCACGGCCGAGAACTTTGCCCGGGAGCGCGAGGTCGTGAAGGAGGAGCGGCGGCTGCGAGTGGACAATCAGCCGTACGGCATCACCATCCTGACGCACGACACCTTGAGCGCCGACTGGCCGCCCTACAAGCATTCCGTGATCGGCACCATGGAGGACCTGGATGCGGCCAAGCCGGAGGACGTGCTGGCCTTCTATCGGCAGTTCTACGTGCCCAACAATGCCACAGTGGTTGTGGCGGGCGACGTCACCGTGCCGCAGGTCCGGGAGCTGGCCGAGCAGTATTTCGGCGCCATCCCGCGGGGGCTGGACCCCGAGCCGCTGCCACCCATGCCGCCCACGCCGCGCACTGCGGGCGAGCGGCGCCTCACCCTCGAGGACAAGCTGGCCAACCTGCCCCTCTACCTGGCGGGCTACAGCATTCCGCCGCACGGCCACCGTGACACCTACACGCTCGAGCTGCTGGCCAGTCTGTTCGCCCTGGGCCAGTCCAGCCGGCTGTACCAGCGCATGGTGAAGGAGGAAAAGGCTGCGCTGGACGTCTTTGCCGGTCTGGACAGCCGCTTCGGGCCGGGCCGCTTCCTGTTCGGCATCCTGCCCAACCAGGGTGTGCCCATCGAGCGCATCGAGCAACTGGTGAACGAGGAGATCGAGAAGCTGAAGAGCCGGGGCATCACGGAGCGCGAGCTGCGCAAGGCCAAGAACCAGTTGCGCGCCCGGGTGATCATGGGGCGGCAGAACGTCATGGCCAAGGCGGAGGAGCTGCACCACTACCGCAGCATGCACGGCAACGTGATGCTGATCAATGGCGACCTGCAGAACTACGAGGCGGTCACCGTGGGCGATGTCCGCCAGGTGGCGCAGCGCTACCTCGCGGCGCCCAACCGCACCACGATCATTGCCACGCCGGCCAAGGCGGCCGCGGCCGCCAGTGATGCGGGCGCCCCCTCGACGAAGTGAGGAGATCATGAAGCTGACACGCACGATCTGGATCCTGGCCTGCACCGGCCTGGCCGCCGCCTGTGCCGGGCGCGCCCCCCGCGCCCCCTCCGCGCCGCCCGCGCAGTCCGCCGGCGCGGGCGCGCCGCCGGTCACGCCGGCCCTCCAGCCCGCCCAGCCGACCAGGGCACAGCCGCCCGCGCCGCTGCCTCCCAAGCCGGTGTCGTTCCCGGCCTATCACGAGCGCACGCTGTCCAACGGCGCCAGCGTGATTCTCGTGGAGAACCACGAGCAGCCTGTGGTCTCCATCAATCTGCGCATCCGCAGCGGCTCGGTTTCGGATCGAACCGACAAGGCCGGTGTCGCCGCCTTTGCTGCCGACCTGCTGGACAAGGGAACGAGGAAGCGCAACGCCCGGCAGATCGCCGAGAGCATTGACTTCGTGGGCGGCTCGCTGGACGCCAGCGCCGGCGCCGATTGGAGCAGTGTCGGCGCCACCGTACTGAGCGAGTTCCTGGATACCGCGCTGGTGCTGCTGAGCGACGTCGTCCTGAATCCGACCTTCCCCGCGGACGAGCTCGAGACGGAGCGGAAGCGCACCCTGTCCGCGCTGCAGGTCGAGCTCAGCCAGCCCGGCTCACTGGCCCAGCGGCGGTTCCTGCAGGAGGTCTACGGCCGCCACCCCTACGGCCGCCTGCCCACGCCCGAGACCGTCAATTCCGTGCAGCGCGACGACCTCCAGGGCTTCCACCGGCTGCACTACCGCCCGGAGAATGCACTGTTCGTGGTGGCCGGCGACGTCAACCCCGAGGACATGGTTGCCCGCCTCGAGAAGCACTTCGGCAACTGGAGCGCCGCGCCCGTGCCCAGGCCCGTCGTGCTGGCCGCGCCCCAGCGGCAGCAGCGCGAAGTCTATCTCATCCACAAGCCCGGCTCCGTGCAGGCCGTGATCCGCGTCGGGCACCTGGCTGCGCCCGCGACGCATCCCGACTGGGTCACGCTCGACGTGGCGCTGCAGATCCTGGGCGGCGGCTCGACGGGCTGGCTGTACAAGGTGCTGCGGGAGACCAAGGGCTACACCTACGGCGCCTACGCCTCGGGCATACGGCGCCCGGGACCGGGCATCTTTCTGGCCACGGCCGAGGTGCGCAACGAGGTCACAGACAGCGCCATGACCGAGCTGTTCAACCTGCTGCGCCGCATCCGCGACGAGCCGGTGCCGGAGGCGGACCTCAAGCTGGCCAAGGACTTCCTGACCGGGAAGTTCCCGCGCGACATCGAGACGCCGCAGCAGGTGGCCGAGCAGGTGGCCAGCACCGTGCTGCTCGGTCTGCCGCGCGAGTACCTGGAGACCTACCGCGACCGCGCCGCCGCCGTCAGCGCGGCCGACGTGCAGCGCGTGACGCGCGAGCACCTGGACCCGGAGCGCGCCGCCGTGGTGGTCGTCGGCGATGCCACCAGGATCCGGGAAAAGCTGGCCGGCCTCGGCACCATCCACATGTTCGACGTGGACGGCAAGCCGCTCGAGCTGGCCGACATCGAAGTGCGCGCCGCCGCCCTGGCCTTCGACCCGGCACCCATCAAGCCGCAAACCCTGGTCTACACCTTCCTGCTCCAGGGCAACCCCATGGGCGACTTCACCCGCGTCGTCACCCGCGAGACGCTCAACGGCCGCGACGCGATCAGGGCTGCCACCAACATGAGCACGCCCATGATGAGCATGGGAATGGAAGTCGCAGTCAGCGCCCGCGACCTCACGCCCCTCTACTCCCGATCGCAGCAGCAGGCCGGGCCCATGCGCATGAAGACGGACTTGCGCTACCAGGGCGGGAAGATCGTGGGCACTGTGACCACCCCGCAGGGGGAGGAGAAGCAGGTGAATGCCGACGTCGTAGCCGGCACGCTGCTCCCGGGCGTGGATGACTTCGTCATTGCCGTCGCCGACTTCGAGAAGAACAAGGAACTGAAGCTGCCGGCCTTCAGCTCCCAGTCGGCCAGCTCCTACACGCTGGGGGTGAAGGTGGCGGGCGAGAAGAAGATCAAGACTGCCGCGGGCGAGTTCGACACCTACGAGCTCGAGCTGACCGGCGCGGAAGGGCGCATGCGCGTCTTTGTCACCAAAGAGCTGCCGCACGTGCTCGTGAGGCAGGAGTTCTGGGACCAGCCCGTCGCCATCGAGCTGAAGGAGATCAAGTAGCGGCGGCCGCCCGCCGTTTCCCCCGCCCTCCGGACGCGGCGACACAGCGACGCGGGGATGCGGCGATACGGGGACGCGGCGATACGGGGACACGGCGACGCAGCAAAGCACAAGCGAAGACCTGATCCCGGCCGCCTATGCTGCCTCGCGTCTCCGTCCTCCTCCCCTGCCACAACGCCGTGGAACACCTCTCGCAGGCCATTGCTTCCCTCGAGGCGCAGATCTTCCGCGACTTCGAGGTGCTGGCCGTGGACGACGGCTCCATGGACGGGACCTTCAACCTGCTCTTCGACTGGGCGCAACGCGATGGCCGCGTGCGCGTGCTGCGCACCCAATGGCGCGGGCTCGTGCCCGCCCTGGCCAGTGCCCTCTCCATTGCGCGCGCCGAGCTGGTGGCCCGCATGGATGCAGACGACGTCGCCGACCCCATGCGGCTCGAGCGGCAGGTCGAGCTGCTGGCGCAGCGGCCGGACATCGCTGCCTGCGGCACCGGCATCCGCTACTTCCCCGATGCGCTGGTGCGGGACGGCGCCCGCCGCTACGAGCAGTGGCTCAATGCGCTCTCGGAGCCCGACGACATCGCCCGCGACATCTTCGTCGAGTGCCCGCTGGCGCACCCCACGCTCCTCATCCGCCGCGCCGCACTCCTCGCCGCGGGCGGCTACCGCGACATGGGCTGGCCCGAGGACTACGACCTGGTGCTCCGCCTCTGGGCCGCCGGCTGCCGCCTGGCCAACGTGCCTCAGGTGCTGCACCACTGGCGCGAGCGCCCGGACCGCGC
>JACQVE010000236.1 GCA_016209965.1 Gemmatimonadota bacterium
ACCCCGCCCTGCGCCTGCTGCAGCGAGTTCGGAACGAAGCCCATCGCTTTGCCCACGGCTACAACCGCAAGTTGCGGCGGCGCCGCACGCTGGCCAGCGAGCTGGCGGAGATTCCGGGAATTGGCGCCGTGCGCCGGAAGCGGCTGCTGGAGCGGTTCGGCAGTGTGCGGGCACTGCGGTCCGCCGAGGCCACGCAAGTTGCGGAGCTGCCGGGATTCTCCGCGAAGCTGGCGCAGCAGGTGATCGAGCACCTGGGCCGGAACGCATGGTAAGGACACGCCTGGCGCCGAGCCCCACGGGGAGCCTGCATGTGGGGAACGCCCGGATCGCCGTGTTGAACTGGCTATTCGCCCGGCATCACGGGGGTGCTTTTGTCCTGCGCATCGAGGACACGGATCGGGAGCGAACCGTGCCTGGCGCCGAGGCGGAGATCCTGGAAGACCTGCGCTGGCTGGGTCTGGAATGGGACGAAGGGCCGGGCGTCGAGGATGGTGGGCCGCTGGGCCCGTACCGACAGAGCGAGCGTCTGGCGCTGTACCGCGAGCATGCGCAGCGGCTGTTGGCCGCGGGCCGGGCATTCCGCTGCTACTGCGCGGAGCAGGAGCTACGGGCGCAGCGTGAAGCCGCGCTGGCCCGGCGGGAGCAGCCTCGCTACAGCGGCGCGTGCCGCGAGCTGAGTGCTGGCGAGGCCGCGCGGCGGGAGCGGGAGGGGCGGCGGCCGGCGATCCGTTTCCGGGTGGACGAGGCCGGGAGCGTGGTCGTGGAGGACGCCGTGCGGGGTCGGGTCCAGTTCCCGGCGAGCGAGATCGGCGACTTCATCCTCCTGCGTTCCGACGGCGTGCCGACGTACAACTTTGCCGTGGTCGTGGACGACGCTCTCATGCAGATCACGCACGTGATCCGTGGCTCGGGGCATCTGTCTAACACCCCGCGCCAACTGCTGCTTTATGACGCGCTGGGGTATGCGGCGCCCGTATTCGCCCACGTGCCCATGGTCCTGGGGCCGGACCGCCAGAAGCTGTCCAAGCGGCACGGCGCGCGGGCCGTGAGCGAGTACCGCCAGCAGGGCTATCACCCTGATGCACTGGTGAACTACCTCTCCCTACTTTCCTGGTCCAGCCCGTCGGGCGACGAGTTGCTCGAGCGAGGACGGCTGGTGACCGAAGTTTCGCTGGCACGCATGGGTGTGGCGGACGTCGTCTTTGATGCGGAGAAGCTCCGCTGGCTGTCCGGCAAGCACATTGAGCGCATGCCGCTGGAGGCGCTGGTCGATGCCACCAGCGCGTACGTCGACCGGGAGCGTTTCCCCCTCTCTGACGCCGCCCTGGCAGTGGCGGTCGCGGCCGTAAGGAGCCATCTTTCGACGCTTTCGGAGATCAACGACCACCTGGAGCCGTTTCTGGGGACTCTGGATGCCGCGGCAGAGCGGGCCCGGGACGCGCTGCGGTCGGAGGAGCGGGCGCAGGCTGTGTTGCGCGCGGCGCGGCATACCCTGGGCACGCTGCCCAGTTGGGAGGAGGCGCAGCTCGAGGCCGCGGTCCGGGCGGCGGGCGAGATGGCGGAAGCGCGGGCCCGCTCCCTTTACGAGCCACTGCGCATTGCCCTCACCGGACGGCCCCACGGCCCGCCGCTGGTAGCCGTGCTGTTTGTACTAGGGCGGGCGACCGCGTTGCGACTTCTGGACGAGGCGCTGGGCTGAGGCGTGGCGCGCGCCCTTGTGTTCGACCCGTTCGCCGGCATCAGCGGCGACATGATCCTGGGAGCGCTCGTAGACCTGGGGCTGCCAGCCGCCTGGCTCGGCGATTACGTCGCCTCACTCGGCTTCCCGGGCGTGGGCGTGGTGGTCGAGCGGGTGAGTCGGCGCGGAATCGCATGTGGGGGCGTCCGCTTCGAGTTGCCCCACGAGCACGTGCATCGGCACCTGAAGGACGTGCTGGAAATTACCGAGGGGAGCAGCGCACCGGCGAGAGTCAAGGCTCAGGCGGCGGCGGTGTTCCGTCGCCTGGCCGAGGCCGAAGCGCAGGTGCACGGCGTGGGCGTGGAGAAGGTACATTTCCACGAGGTCGGTGCGCTGGACGCGATTCTGGATGTCTTGTGCACGGTAGCCGCCATCCAGGAGCTAGGCTTCGAGCACTGCTTTACTCGTGGCGTTGCCCTGGGCACCGGCTGGATCGAGATGGAGCACGGCCGCTACCCCGTTCCGGCACCTGCGGCGCTGAAGCTGCTGGAGGGCCTGGCCGTGCTCGAAACGAATCTGCCAGGCGAGTGTACGACACCGACCGGCGCGGCACTGCTCGCCACGCTGACCGGCGGTCAGGCGCCGCCGGCAGAATTCGTGATGTTGAAGAGCGGGTTCGGCGCTGGCACGCGCGACACGGAGGACCGACCCAATTGCCTGCGCCTGATCGCGTGCGAGATCCCAGATAAGCCGGCCGACCAGATCTTCCTGCTGCAAGCGGACGTGGATGACCTCCCGCCCGAGTACGTGCCGGCCGCCCAGGAGGCGTTGCTCGATGCCGGGGCGCTGGACACCGTGAGTACAACCCTCGCAATGAAGAAGGGCCGGCCAGGGCTGCGCCTCGAGGCGCTGGTCCAGGAGAGCCGGCTCGAGGCCGTCATCGCGGCCCTGTTTGCTGCCACCTCGACCATCGGCGCACGCTACTGGCCCGTGAAGCGCAGTGTGCTGGCTCGGGAGGAGGAGGTCGTGACCTGGCGCGGGCAGCGCGTGCGGCGCAAGCGCGTGCGGCTGCCGGGCGGCGGCCAACGGGCAAAACCCGAGTACGAAGACATTCTCCGGGCAGCCGAAGCGCTCGGGATGGCCCCTTATGAAGCCAGGCTGGCCTTCGATGCCGACGCGCAGGTGAACACTGCACCGGCCGGCCTGCCCGAATCCAGCCAATCCCTGAACGAGGAGGTTCACGGATGAATCAGCCGACCGGCTTCGTTCTCGCACTAGTCGTGATGGCGACGCTGCTCCCCGGGGCGGCGCACGGCCAGAAGGGGAAGAAGCCCTCGAACAACATGTGGACGCGCAGCGCTTCCCTGTACCTGCAGCGCGCTCGCGAGAATCCCCGGCCGGAAGAGAAGCGGGCGCTGTACCAGGAAGCCCTGACGGCGGCGCTCGAATCCGCGGCAAACGATGCATCCAACCCACGGGGGTGGTTCCTGGCAGGCTCGGCCTACCTGAAGCTGGGCGACTACGCGGGCGCGGACTCGGCCTTCGACCGTGCGGAGTCGCTCTACCCCGAGTACACGGCAGAGACGGAGGTCGAGCGGCACAACGCCTGGGTGCTCGCCTACAACGCGGGGGTGACGGCGTTACAAGGTGGGCAGCTCGAGGACGCGGTCGCCCAGTTCCGCAGGGCGGACCACATCTACCAGAAGCGGCCCGAGGCGCGCATGAACCTGGGTGCGGTCCAGGCCCGCGCCGGCAACACGGATGAGGCGATCGCCTCCTACCGCAGCGCGCTCGAGCTCCTGCGCAGCCCGGAACGCAAGGGGCTGAACGAGAAGCAGGAGGCGGAGTGGCGCGAGAGTGAGGAAATCGCAGCTTTCAACCTGGCGCAGTTGCTCGCCGCGGCGGGGAGGGACGAGGAAGCGGTGCAAGCCTACCGGGAATTCCTGGCGCGGGAGCCGGACAACGTACCGGCCAGGGCGAACCTGGGCATCGTCCTGGCGCGCCAGGGCAGGAAGGCGGAGGCGACGGAGGTCTACCGCGAGCTGCTGGCGCGAGGCGACCTCGGGCACGTCGAGTACTTCAACGTTGGCATTGGTCTCTTCCAGGCGGAGCAATACGAGCAGTCAGCGGAGGCGTTCCGGAAAGCGTTGGCGCTCAACCCATACTCGCGGGACGCCGTCTACAACCTGGCCCAGGCGCTCTACGCCCGCTCGCTGGACGCGGAAGAGGAGGTGAAGTCCGCTGCGAAGGGCGCTGCGCAGAAGAAGAAGGAGGGCGAGCTGAGCGCGCTGTACGAAGAGCTGCGGCAGGCCGGGGACCGGCTCATTGGCATTGATCCGTACAACCGCAATGTGCTTCTGCTGGCGGCGCGCGCGTATCGCGGGCTGGCAGACCGCGCCGGTGATGCCGGGACGGCGGACGAGCTACGGCGGAAGACGCTGGCGTTGCTCGAGCGGCACGAGAGCATGCCCTTCGAGGTGGACGACCTCAAGCTCACCGGTGAGGGGACGTCCTTCCGCATGACGGGGAAGTTGACGAACCTGAAGCTCGCGCCGGGAACGCCGATCAAGCTGCGGGTAACGTTCCTGGGGAAGACCGGGACGCCGGCCGGCGCTCAGGAGGTGACGGTAGTGGCGCCGGCCGCCGAGAATGCGACGGATTTCGAGTTGAGCTTCGAGGCGAAGGAGCCGGTAGCCGGCTGGAAGTACGAAGCGGCGCAGTAGCGGCTACGAGGGGGCTGGCACAGGAGAGGGGCGCGGTCTCGGCCGCGCCCCTCCGTCCTTGCCGGTGGGTAGGGGGCGCACATTTCTTGCGGCTGGGCGCCAGTCGGTTCTCCACTTTCGAGCTGCGAGGAACTTCATGGTCGGGACGTGTGGCGCATGCGGCGGGGCGGTGGACCTAGCGGACGGGCGCTGCCCTCGCTGCGGCGGGCAGACGCTCGCCGCCCGCTCCTGCCCGGAGTGCGGGGGGGCCGTGCCGCAGGAGCGCAGCGGCTGCCCCCTGTGCGGCGCATTGCTTGAGCCGGCGCGCTGCGAGCGGCACCCGCGGCGGGAGGCGCGAGGCCAGTGCGTCGTGTGCGGCACGCCCGTCTGTGAACTGTGCCAGGGGGTGGGCGGCGGGCCGCACCTCTGTCCGGATCACGAGAGCGTGGCGGTGGTGGATGGTTGGGCGCAGGTATACACGACCAACGACGACATCGAAGCCGAGCTGATCCGGGAGAACCTGCAAGCCGAGGGCATCCAGGCGCAGGTGCTTTCGCAGAAGGACCATTTCTCTTTTACCGTAGCCCTTGGCGGCCTGAGCCCGGTGAGCGTGCTGGTTCCGGCAGACGAGTATGGGGAGGCGCAGCGGCTCATAAGGGGGCACATGGACGCGCGCGGCGGGGTAGCCTTTGCATGTCCGAGCTGCGGCGAAGCGTACGAGCGGGGTGATGACATCTGCGCAGCCTGCGGCACTCGCCTGGTTTGAGCGGCGTCGCTTGTAGAGCGCGGGCTGGCGGCGTATGTTGGTCCGGGTAGTGCAAGCGAGCTTCGGGGCGGCCGCATGGCCGCCCCGCGGTGCAAGGGGGAATGGTTCGGATCGCGGGAGTTCAGCGCGGAAGTATTGCCGAGGAGCTTCGGCTCGAGATCGGCAGCCGGATCGTCCGCATCAACGGCGAGCCGGTCCGGGACATCCTTGATCTTCGGTTCCGCGAGGCCGAAGCGCTGCTCGAGCTGGAAGTGGCGCCGGCCCGGGGCGGCGCGGCAGTGATCTATGAAATCGAGAAGGACGCCGCCGAGCCGCTGGGCGTGCTGCCGGCGCCGGACGTGGTGCGCGAGTGCGCCAACAAGTGCGTTTTCTGCTTCATTGACGGCAATCCACCGGGCGTGCGCCGCAGCCTTTCCCTGCGCGATGACGATTTCCGTCTCTCGTTTACCTACGGCAGCTTTATCACCCTGACAAACCTGGGGCCCCGCGGCTTTCAGCGCCTCCTCGAGCAGCGCCTTTCACCGCTGTACGTGAGCGTGCATGCCACCGAGCCCGCGGTACGCGAACGGCTGCTCGGGGTACCCCGGGGCGGCGAGATCGTCGAGCAACTCGAGGCCCTGACTGGGGGGGCCATCGAGGTCCATACCCAGGTGGTGCTTTGCCCCGGCTGGAACGACGGGGAGCACCTGGATCGCACGCTGGACGACCTCTGGGGTTTGGGCCCCGGAGTGCTCACCGTGTCGGTCGTGCCCGTTGGCCTGACGCGGTACAACCTGAACCGGCCGGTGCGGCTGCTGACCTCGGGCGAAGCGGGCGCCGCGATCGCGCAGCTCGAGCGGGCTCGGAGACGTGCACAGGCGGAGCGTGGTATCGGCTGGGCCTATGCGGCGGACGAGCTGTTCTTGCTTGCGAAGGCGGCTGTTCCGCCGGCGTCCTATTACGATGATGCACTGCTCACCGAGAACGGCGTGGGCGCGGTACGGCAGCAGCTCGACTCCTTCGAGGCGGGGCTGGCGGCCGTGCCTCGGTTCGACGGGCAACGGGTCGGGATCGTGACGGGAACGCGCATGACGCCGCTGCTGCGGCAGCTTGCCCCGCGGCTGGCGTGCGCAACGGGCGCCAGGCTCGAGGTGATCAGCGTCCCGAACCGCCTGTTCGGCGAGACCGTCACGACGGCCGGGCTGCTGCCCGGCCGGGACGTGCTGCTCGAGCTCGAGGGGCGGGGACCATACGACGCGCTGCTGCTGCCCGCCGAATCGCTGAACGATGATCTCCGCTTCATTGACGACCTGCCCCTGAGCCGTCTGGCCGACTCGCTCCCGGGCACGCGCGTCGCGACCGGCTACCAGTTGACGGCCGCGCTGACGCAGCTGTGAAAACCGCGTTGCCGGCTGTGGCAGTAGTCGGTCGGCCCAATGTCGGCAAATCCACCTTCTTCAACCGTGTCATCGGGCGGCGAGTAGCGATTGTGGAAGACGTGCCCCGCGTCACGCGGGACCGCAACTTCGCCCGCGCCGACTGGGCCGGTCGCTCGTTCTACATCATCGATACCGGCGGACTGGAGACGGAAGGAGAGGAGCCCCTCGTGGCCGCGGTACGGCGACAGGTGCTGGCGGCGATCGAGGAAGCGGATGTGTTGGTCTACCTGGTGGATGGCCGGGCGGGCCCGCACCCACTGGATTTCCGCGTTGCCGAGCTTTTGCGCAAGACGCAGCGTCCGGTGGTGCTGGTGGTGAACAAGCTGGACCGGCTCCCGGAGGACCTGGGCCACCACGACTTCTGGGCGCTGGGGCTGGGCGAGCCCCTGCCGGTGAGCGCCCTGTCCGGGAAGGGGTCGGGAGACGTGCTGGACGCGGTCGTGGCGCGGCTGCCGGGCGAGCCTGGCGCAATCGAGGAAGACGAGGCGCTGCGTGTCGCAGTGATTGGCAAGCCGAACGTGGGGAAGTCCAGCTTAATCAACAGGCTACTGGGCGAGGAGCGCCTGGTGGTGAGCGAGCTGCCGGGCACGACCCGGGACAGTGTGGACACAGTGCTCCGCTACCACGGCCGCACGCTGGTCTTCATTGATACGGCCGGTCTGAGGCGCCACGCCCGCATCGAGCCGGGGCTCGAGTACTACGGCGCCTTGCGGGCCGAACGTGCCCTGGATCGTGCGGACGTCTGCCTTCTCCTGGTGGATGCGACGGAGCCCGTGCACGTACAGGACATCAAGATCGCCGAGATGGCGTGGCAGGCAGGTGCTGGCCTGATGGTGGTGGCCAACAAGTGGGACCTGGTCGAGAAGGACGCGAAGACTGCCGTGGCTTACGAGCAGCACCTGAGGTCCCGGGCCAGAATGTTCCGCTGGGTGCCGGTCCTTTTCGCATCGGCGCTAACGGGACTGCGGGTGCAGCGCGCGCTGGACCTGCTGCTGGAAGTGGCCGCGGAACGCGCCCGGCGCATCCCCACCAGTGAGGTGAACCAGGTTTTGCGGGAGCTGGCGGAGCGGCAGCCCCCGCCGCATTATCGAGGGAACGCCGTCAAGCTGCTATACGCCACGCAGGCGGACGCGGCGCCTCCGACGTTCGTCATCTTCACGAATTTTCCCAAGGCGTTGCCGGAGAGCTACGTGCGTTATCTCGAGAACGGGTTCCGAGAGCAATGGAATTTCCTGGGCACGCCCATCCGGCTCCGCTTCCGCAGCCGGAGGGAGCCGCGATGACGCCGTGGCTGCTGCTCGGCGCCGCTTACCTGCTGGCCGCGTCACCCACCAGCTATGTGGCAGGCAAGCTCTTTGGCAAGATCGACTTGCGGCACCACGGCAGCGGGAACCTGGGCGCCACCAACGTGCTCCGCGTGCTCGGCTGGCGCGTGGCCCTGCCGGTGTTCGTGCTGGATGTGCTCAAAGGCTGGTTCCCCACCTTCGCCTTCCCCCGCTGGGACGGGGTGGGACCGTGGCAGTGGGCGCTCGGCTACGGCGCGGCGGCCATCCTGGGCCATGTGTTCTCGCCGTACGTGCGATTCAAGGGGGGGAAGGGCGTAGCCACGAGCGCCGGCGTGCTTCTGGCCTTCTCGCCGCCGGCGGCAGGTCTCGGTCTGCTGGTGTGGGCGGCGCTGCTGCTGGCTACGCGTATCGTCTCCCTCGCCTCGATGGGTGCCGCGCTGGCCATGCCGGCGGCAGTATACGCGTTCCGAGGAGCAGACCTGGTCCTCGGCCTGTCTATCGCGCTGGCGGCCTTCGTGATCTACGCGCACCGCACCAACATCCGCCGGCTGCTGCGGGGCGAGGAGCATCGTTTCGGCGCGCGGACCTGGGGGGCACGGTGAGCGAGCGGTTGCGCGTAGGGGTCGTGGGCGCGGGAGGCTGGGGCACCACGCTGGCCAACCTGCTGGCACGCAAGGGCCACGACGTCGCCCTGTGGGCCTACGAGCCGGACGTGGCCGAGGCGATCGCGAGGACGCATGAGAACCCGCGCTACCTGGTGGGGATCCGGCTGGAGGAGAGGCTGCGGGCGACGGCGGAGCTCGAGGCTGCGACCGCGGGAGCGGAGGTCGTGGTGTCCGTCAGCCCCTCGCAGCACGTGCGCCAGGTCATGGCGCGCGTGGCAGGGGGGCTCTCGCCGGAAGCGCTAGTGGTGAGCGCATCCAAGGGGATCGAGACCGCCACGCTGAAGACCATGGCAGAAGTGCTCGAGGATGTGCTGCCCCGCCCGCTGGCGACGCAGGCCTGCTTTCTCTCCGGGCCGAGCTTCGCCGTCGAAGTGGCGCGCGAGCAGCCCACGGCTGTGGCGGTGGCCAGCCGGGTGGAATCGGCGGCGCGGCGGGCGCAGCAGCTCTTCCAGACAGACTACTTCCGCGTCTACACCAACCCGGACGTGCGCGGCGTCGAGTTGGGCGGCGCGCTCAAGAACGTGATTGCGCTCGCCTCCGGAATGGCCGTCGGACTGGGCTTGGGGCACAATGCGCTGGCCGCGCTGATCACCCG
>JACQVE010000237.1 GCA_016209965.1 Gemmatimonadota bacterium
CCAGCGGGGCCCGGCCATCACGACCTGGGCTACGCCCAGCGGGGTGAGACTTCTGATCGCCTACCACACGAAGCCCGTCAACGAGCAGGTCGAGATCCACGTCGCCTACACGGACGACAACGGCGCCACGCCGTGGGTCGACCAGCTCCTCGAGACCGTCGGCGTCACCGATCATGTGGCCAACGGGAAGATCCTGCAGCTTCCGCGGCCGGACCTCGTCCGTCGTGCGGATCTCTCCACCCAGCAGGTGGTGGTGGCGTACCCCGCCTTCGACGCCGCCACGGGCACCAACGACGTGGTGACCCAGCTCTCGTCCGACGGTGGCGTCAAATGGACCAAGAAGAGCCTTCCCCTCCCAGCGGCCACCCGCCACGACCGGTTCTTCCCGACGCTGGCGACGACGGAGCCCCTGGGCCGGAATGTCCTGCTGGCCTACTACGATACGCGGGAGGACCCGGCTCCGGTGGGATCACGCCTGGGCGTCTGGGCCTCGGTCCTGGATCCCAGCAGCAACCAGTGGACGCAGCCGTTCCCGGTGGCCTCGGGCCCCAACGTTCCCTTCACCCCCTGCATCATCAGGGGGGACTTCTACGGACATTACTTCGCGGTCGCGGGGGCGAGCGACAATGCGCCCGGGCTGCCCGCGACCAGCTTCTGGCCGCACTGGGCAGACTCCAGAAATTTCCAGAGGACCGAGGTCTGGAGCGCGCGGATCGTGCCCTAGGCCGTCTTTCTCGCCGGGGCGCGGCGCACCCGGTCAGGCAGCGAGTCATGGCGGTGGACAGGCGTCGAGCGCTAGAGAACGCGGCCTACAGGCGTACACCTCGCGGCGCTTGTCCGGTTTTCATTCCGGCCCGCGCGTTTAGGCTGAGGCGCTCGCGGCGCTCGCGTGGGTGCAGCGCCAGCGCCGGGAACGACGGGAGCTGCCATGATCGTGGCCGTCAGACCGCTGATCCTTGCGGCGGCGGTTCTCACCGCGGTGCTCTCGAGGCCGGCTCGAGCGCAAGAGGAGCCTGCGCGCCGGGACTCCTTGTCGGCTCAGCCGACAGTGGCGCGGCCCGCCGGGCAGCCGGAGGGGCTGCGCCCTACGGCCGCTGCAGACGCCCGCTTGCAGGTCGAGGTCGGCTGCAGTCGGGCTGAGCCCGGCACCGGCATGGCTACCCTTAGCTGGCCCGCTGACCGGGAGCTCATCGCCCGACAGCGCGTGGATGTGACGGTCTTCAAGCGCGGGTTCGAGCGGGGCTTGTTCGCCTCGCTGTCGCCAAGCCCGGCAGGACAACGCTTCCAGATGGCGCCGGACTTCCAGGCCGCCGGCCAGCCCGCGAGCTCCGCACTCGAGCTGAGGGCGGAGCCGATGGAGCTGTCCGCCAGGGGGGACCGGGTGGCGCTTCGGGTAAAGGGGCTCGAGCCCGGATTGCTATATTTCTGGCGCTTGGTGACCCGATCGGATGGGACGTGGCGGCCGGGCGAGACCGTGCGCACCGAGGCCGCAACATGCCCAGTCGATTGGATCCGACCGCACCGCTCACGAGAACAGCCGTGAGCCGGCTTCCTCCCGGCCAGTGGCTCGCGGAGAAGGTGCGGATGCTCAAGGCCTTCGGCGCCGCGGTTGCTCCCCGCAAGGCGGCTCACGACTGGACCGGCCCCATACGCGTCGCACGCGCCGCTCCGGTCAGGAGGAAGAGGATGGCGCGTCAGGGGAAGGGCCAACACGGTTCTTGCCCGCTGCACTCGCTGCAAGCTGCCAGGTCCTGGGGGAGCGTGGCCTGGCTGGCCCTGCTCTCGCTCCTCCCAGCGGCGCCCGCTCGCGCCCAGTTCACGAGCACGGTCACCGAGATCAACCCGACGCAATCGGATCTGGACAAGGCTGGGAACCCGAGTGGCGCGACCGGCGGCCGCGTCAACGGACTGGCCCGCGCGAACGATGGCCTCACGTTCTACGCGGCCAGCGAGTGGGGCGGGTTGTGGCAGAGCGCGACCGCGGGGAAGACCTGGTTCCACCTGCACGATCACCTGCCCACGGCCACCTGGGACGTGGAGGTCGACCCGACCAACCCGAACCGGGCGTACGCCACCTCCTTCTACGACGGTCGGGTGAACAGCCTGGCCGGGATCAACGTGAGCACCGACGGCGGTGCGACGTGGAACAAGCCGCTCACGGCCACGCCGCCCTCGGGGTTCTGCCTGGACGAGGCGCGGCGAACGGAGCCCTCCGCATTCGGCATCGCCATAGATCCGGAGAAGCCGCAGCACGTCTACGTCGGCACCAACTGCGGGCTGGCCTTGAGCGCCGACGCCGGCGCCACATGGACGTTCGTCGATCCCACGCCCGAAGACGGTGCCGACAACGTCTGGGATGTGGCCGTGCACCACGGCGGCATCGTCGACCTCTGCGGGGATGACGGGCACCAGCGTTCTCAGGACGGCGGCGCGAACTGGATAACGCTCCCGGCGTGGCAGAAAATGTTGCCCTCCGGCCGCTGCTCGATCGGGGCCTCCCCATACGAGCCGAACGCTCTATTCGCCGCTGTCGGCATCCAGGTTTTCCAGTCTGCTGACGGGGGCGCGAGCTGGACTTGGTCGGGCCACCCCCTGGCGCCTCAGGGCCGCATTCCTTTTCTGGCGGTGAACCCGCGGAGCGGCTCGAAATACGACCTCTGGTACGGGGACAGGTACCTCTACCGCGCGGCCTGCAGCAGCCCGCCCGACTCTGCTGCGGCATTCTGGGGACTGGCCTGTAAGCTCGACTGGGCCGGCCCTTGGCCTGGCGCGCACTCGGACGCCGGCGACCTGGCTTTCGACTCCAAGACGATGGTCGATGCCTGCCCGGTGCTCTACTCCGCGGACGGGGGCGTCTATTACAACACCAAGGTCGTGACTCCTGGCTGCCACGATCCTGCCTGGGAGCAGCCGGAGGTGACGCCGCGAGCGCTCTGGCTCTGGAGCCTGGACGGCGCGGACCACCTGGGCCCGGCCGAGGACCTCTATCTTGGCACCCAGGATAACGGCAGCTTCGCGGCCACGGATGCGGGCGCGGCCATGCCTGCCTGGCACAACCGCGACAGCGGTGACGTCTTCGACGTGTCGGCCGCGCCGGACGAGGTGGTGTACACGCTTTGCTGCCTCCCCGGCGCCCATATCACTCAAGTTCTGGCGAGGGGTCAGGGCATGGTCGGCGGCGGCGAGATCGGTCCAAACGCCTATCCGCCGGGTGACGTGCCGCCCTTTCTGTTCATTGACAATATCGATCGACCCGGCGGCTCCTACGTCATGGTGACGGACAGCGGCGTGTTCTACACGTCGAAGCTCTCGACGAGCGGAGGCTGGTACAGGGTGGGATGGGCTACAACACCGCTGAATCTGCGGGGCGTCAAGGGCGCCGCGCTCGGGGGCAAGCTTTACCTTTATGGCCTGGTGGGGGAGGCGAATGGACGCACGCCGGACCAGCTCTGGAAGTTCACCGGCGCTGGCAACGGCCCCAAGGGCACCTGGGCCCAGGTCAGCCCTCCGGACGCCGTGGGCGGGTTCGGCATCTTCGACGTGGACCCCAACGACGCCAACCGGCTGATCGCCTCGCACCTGCGCTCGGACGCGCCGCCGCAAATGCTGATGTCGATAGATGGCGGCGCCAACTGGGCTAGCCTGTCGACGCTGGACAGCCTCATGACCGGCGGCGGGCTCTTCCAGTATCAGAACCAGCGCGGAGCCACACCCTTCACCGGGTTCGAGGGCTACCCGCAGCCGACCCTGGTCGCATTCGACCCCGGGGATCCGGACATAGTGGTCGCGGGTGCGGCGGACGCGGGTGTTTTCGTCAGCATTGACGGCGGCAAGAACTGGAAGCTGGTGACCGACCCGTTCGACCCCGTGGACTCGGGCCGGCCCCACATCCCGCGGCCGCGCTTCGCCTACTTCGACCACCAGGAGCTGACTGCGGTGCCGCAACTCTCCGAACGCGTGGATATCTATGTCGGCAGCCAGGGGCGCGGCGTGTGGCGCATCACGCTGGAAATCCCGAAGCTGCTGGCCGAGCGCTGTATAGGCGCGCATTGCTGGCCGGCGAGCCTCGACCGCGGAACGCTTACCCTGGACTGCTTCGTCTGGCCCTGTGTGGTCACGGACAAGGTCATCGACAACTGCAAGGTCAAGTTCCCCTGCCCGCCGGAGCCGGCCGGGGCGGCCTGGCCGCCCTTCTACCACATGTTCCTGGACGGCCTCGACCTCGGCGTCTGGGAGGTCGGCTTCTACACGGGCCGGGGCCAGCCGGCGCCCTTCGAGCTGTTCCGCACCGCGACGGGAGTTGTGCTCAGCTTTCAGCCCAGCCGTGAGCTCTTCCGTCCGGGCGAGATCGGCGACTACCTGCTCGCGTTTGCGCCACGGTCCGGCGCTAAGGCCGGGCGTACAGTGATCCGCACCCGCCTCCAGGTCGGGGATGGGCACTACACGCCGGCGGCGGGGCCGCTGCTCGAGGCGCGGCCAGACCACCCGGGAGCGGACATGCCGAGCATTGGAGTGGCCACCATGGCCGAGGACGGCACCATCGTTCTGGAGCTGCGGGCGGAGGCTCCTGGCGGGGTGTCAGGACACGGCCGACTGGTCTACCCCCCGACTCACAAGGACTACCAGCAGATCCTCAAGCATCTGGGTGGTCTTCGTCCCGGCGAGAGCAAGCCAGTGCCGCCCTGGCCCGATCAGCGGTAGTGCGCTGCGCAATCGAGGCGACTCGCCGCCGCGGCCGCTGTTCAAGCAGCAGCCGGCGAAGGCGGGTTCATCCGACGGGTTCGTGACGGTGCTCAAGCAGTAGTTGCCGGGCTATGAGCGAGCAGGAGTGGGCGGGCTATGAGCGAGGAGCAGGACGGCAGGCTCGTTCAGGAAGTGGCAGAGCACAGGAGGCAGCACCGCCACTCGGAAGCAGCACAGTGCTTCGAGCGGGCTCCTTCGCCACCCACCTGCTCGAGGATGGCCACGACATCCGTACCGTCCAGGAACTGCTCGGCCACCGCGATGTGGCCACGACCATGATCTACACGCATGTCCTGAACCGTGGAC
>JACQVE010000238.1 GCA_016209965.1 Gemmatimonadota bacterium
ACCAGCGACGCCTCGCCGCAGGGCTCCTAACCGCAGGAGAGGTCCGGGCCGAGGAAGTCCCCGCCGTCGGCAAACGCCCGCGCCCGGCAGCCGCCGCACACCTTGCGGTACTCGCAGCGCCCGCACTTCCCGCCCAGCTCGCCCTCGCGCAGCGCCCGGAACAGCGCGGAGCCGGTCCAGACCTCCGCGAAGCTCTGGCGCCGCAGGTCGCCGGCGACCGCGGGCAGATAGGGACAGGGCGTCAGCTTGCCTTCCGGCGTGATGCGGCAGTACTGCACGCCGCAGGGGCAGCGGGTCTCGTAATTGAGGAGCGGCGAATCGGCAGCGGCCTGGTACGCGTGCCGCATGATCTGCGGCTGGCACTTCGAGCGCACCATCATCCGGCCCCGGTACTCCTGCTCGAGCGCCAGCAGCTCCACCAGCACCTCGTCGTTCTCCCGCGGCTCGAGGCCGCGCATCCCCGCGCCCCGGCCGGTCGCGACCAGGAAATAGACGTTGAAGGCGACGGCGCCACGCTCCGCCGCCCACCCCGCCAGCGCGCTCAGCTCCCGGCGATTCCCTCGCGTGACCGTCGTCTGGATAATGAAGTCGAGCCCCTGGCGCTGCAGCCGCTCGACTGCCGCCAGCGTGTCCACCAGCGCGCCATGGCCATGGCGGAAGCGGTCGTGATACGACGCGTCCAGCGAGTCCACGCTCAGGGCGACACCGCTCACCCCGGCAGACTGGAGGGACCCGATGCGCTCGTCCGTCAGGCGAGTGCCGTTGGTGCCTACGACCACCGTGGCCCCGAGCGCAACCGCGTGCGCGGCCAGCTCCTCGAGGTCCTCGCGCAGCAACGGCTCGCCGCCGCTCAGGATGAACAGCGGCGCCGGGTTGCCTCCCCGTAACGGCTCCCCCGGCCCTGCCCCCTCGGCGGCCTCCGCTGCGCTCCGGCTGAGCGCCACGATCTCGCCCATGATGCGGCGGCACTCCGCCGTCGTCAGCTCGCCCTCCGCCGAGTGCCAGCCGCCGGCCGCGATATAGCAGTGGGCGCACGCCAGGTTGCAGCGGCGCGTGAGGTTCCAGGCGACGACGTGGGGGATGTAGGTGGCCGGCCTTCTCCCCGGGATCATCGCGGCTCGGCCTCCCTGGCGATGAACTCTTCCACTGCCCGTCGCGCCTGCTCCGGCGTCGTTGTCTTGAAGTCCACCGGGCACTTCTGCATCTGCTGTTCGATGTCGCGGATGGGGCAGCGCGTGACGCCCGCCGCCTTCGCCTCCTCCATGAAGCGGCGCATCTCGGGGGAAAGCGGGTCCACGCCCTCCGCCTCCGCCTTGAGCTGCTTGGCCTGCAGCTCCTTGAACATCACCAGCATGGTATCCATGTCGAACTCGTCGGCCAGGATCATGGCCTGCTTGTTCTCGTCCATGACTCGCGTGGTGATGCGCCAGAAGCCATGCTCGCGGGCGAAGCGCTCGACCGTGTTGCGTGCCAGCGGGCGCGCGATGAGCGGCACCAGGCTCAGCCGCTGGTGCGCCTCCTCGGTCCAGACCACGGGGTCCTTCTCGGTGCGGGCGCGCAACGTCACGTGGCCGGTGTGGGGGCAGCGGGCCTCCACCATGGGCGCCTCGGGCTCGGGGTCTGCGTCGCTCCCCCGGACCACCGTCCGCTTCATGGCCTCCTCCGCCTTCACCTCCGCCAGTGCCAGTTCTTCGGCCGTGCCGATGCCCATGATGAGCTGCATGTGCGTGGGCAGCAGCTTGCGGATGGCTTCATCGAGCCACTCGTTGGTGACCATGGGGAGAGAATGGGACGCGGGCTCCAGCACCGCTCCCCCTCCCGCTCCCAGCGGCTCGGCCGCGGCTCCGGCTCCCGGTCGGTCCGGTCCGGAAAGGGAAGCGGGCGCGGGAGTGGGAGAGGGAGAGGGAGTATAATGCTCGAGCACGTACTCCTCCACCGCTTTCCGCGCGATGCCCAGGGCGAAAGGCGGGACGCGCAGAATGCGCACTTCCGCCTCCGGCGCCCACTCGAGCCCCGCCTGCCCATCCTCCTCGATCCAGGGGATGTCTTCCGGGTGCACGTCCGTGGCCCCGATCAGCAGCACACTGGTCGGCGCGAGGCGCAGCAGGTTGTCCGCCTGCGAGCCCAGATCCGTGCCCGTGATGCGGTGGGCTCCATGCCGCGCGAGCACGAGCAGCGTGGGCCGGACCTCCTCCGCCCACTGCAGCACCACCTGGAAGGGCTTGCCGATCAGGATCTGCGTCTCGACCTCGACCTCGGGGTACTGCTCGGCCATGACCTGCGCCCGCTTGATGTTGGCCTGACACAGCTTGAGCAGACCCTTGTCAATGATGTTGTTGTGCAGCTCCTCCTGCTCCTCGAACTTGAAGACCTTCGAGGCCTGCTCGGACAGCACGTAGCGGATGCTGCCGAAGACCGCGTGGTGGTACTCGACGTCAAAGGCGCTGCAGACGTAGAGCCTGGCCTGGAACTCGCGCGCCAGCTCGAGGGCCGCGCGCATGGCCTTGTAGCTGTAAGCCGAGCCGTCCACGCAGACCAGGTAGCGGCCACCCTCGAGGGGCGCGGCGTCGCGCACCACCAGCATGTCCTTCTGGATGCCGCGCACTGCCCGCATGACTACGCCGCCCAACTGACTGTGCGGCTGGCGCCCGATGCCGTGGGCACCCAAGGCGACCAGGTCGTAGGAGCGCGAGCTGGTCCCCGCCAGCTTCTCCTCCTGCTCCTCCGACTCCGCTATGAGCCGACCGTTTTCACCGAGCCGCACGTCCGTGCGAACGCGCGCGCCGCCATCGTACTTGCCCGCAATGTTCGGGTCGAAGCCGATCAGGCTGGGCAGCCGCCCCGCGCCGCCGTTCGCCTCGCGGATCAGCTCCTCGTAGTTGATGCCCTCGAGGAGCTGGCGAACCATGGGCACGCCGGCCTCGCGGCAGCAGCGATCCACCTGGTCCAGGAAGCTGTCCGAGATGAGCTGCAGCCCCTTCTCGAGCAGCTTGTCGTGGATTTTCCGCTGGCGCTGAATCTCTTCCCGGGTCTGAAAGCGGGCGGGCAGCCCGGTCTCGAGCTGGCGGAAGCGGACGTCGTGCAGCCGCGCGGCATACACGTGGTTCCCCGTAATCCGGCCGCCCGAGCGACGGCACACCTCGAGGGCGCGCTCCACCGCCCAGGTGGAGTGCCGGGAGTTGTCGACCGGGACCAGGATCTCACGGTACATGGCTTATTCGGGCATGCGCTCCGCGCGGCACCGGAACACGGGGAGCTCGGAGGCATCCTGCGCGTGTCCGACGCGGAGCGGGCAAGAAAAATGGGCCCGGAAGCCCTTCAGCGAGCACCCTCGCTCTTTTTTCTTTCGGAACGCAGGGAAGCTGGCCGTATTGACGGGGTGCGAGTATAAGCGCCGCGGCCGGGCCTGTCAACATTGAGCTTTCCTGATCCTGGCCTGCGCGAGGTTCGGGCGGGGCAGGGGGCAGGGGCAGGGCACGCAGCGGCGCTGGAACGCGGCTAGAGGTCCCAACCGGCGCGGGCCAGGAGCCACAAGTTGATGAGCACGATCAGGAGGGCTACCAGGTAGAACTCTGGCGGGACGCGGGCGGCCGCTGCCGGGAAGAAGGCGCTCCGGACCAGGGCTGGCAGCCGCAGCACGCCCAGCGCCCAGACCACCCGCGCCACCCACTTGCTCTCCCGGACCCAGAGCGCCCAGAAGACGAAGGCGACAATGAGCGCCCCGAGCAACAGCCAAAGCCAGACCAGCCCGGTTCGCGCCTGCGGGAGAAGCCCCTCCCGCCAGGTGACCCAGACGGCGGCCTCGTAGAGCAGGCCGACGTGCAGGTAGAAGAAGGCGGCCTGCCGGAACTTCGCGGTTCTGGGGCTGGGGCTGGGGCTGGGGCTGGGGCCAGGGGGTCCCGGTGTGTTCGTGTTCATCTCGCGTTGCTCGCTGTATCGCCGTTGCCTCGGGGGTTGCGCGGTCCGAGCAGCAGCCGCGCCAGGTCGGTGGGCCGGCACTCAGCCAAGCCACTGGCCAGGTTCCGCTCCT
>JACQVE010000239.1 GCA_016209965.1 Gemmatimonadota bacterium
GACCAACCGGCGGGGCAGTGCCGGCGCCACCATCGACCCGGGCGTCGCCACGGGTGTCCGCATGGTGCCGGGTGGCTCACGCTGGTTCTCGGGTGCGAACGAGACCGTGGCGGATCCGACCGCGCTCATCAAAGTCGGGCATCTCGACGGTGTCGACACCGTCTGGGCGCCGATACACCACACGCCGACGGTGCCTGGCGGGTCCCAATACCCCGGCTCGACGAACATACAGTGCTTCAGCTACTTGTTCTCGGATATGGGCCGAGCAGCGGACGTTAAGTTCACCTGGGGCGCATCTGGAGCCGTTACGGTTACGGACGTAAGCCATAACACGCCGGTAATCTTCAAGCCGACCGTGCAGGCGAGCTACGGCTTCCTGAACACGGACGCAAACGGCAACGGCGTGATCGACTGGGCCGACTTCAATTTCATCAGCAACGTCAGCCCGACTCTGCCTGGGTTGGGCTTCTGCGGCCACACCGACGATCCGGCCAAGCGCATCGCGCTCGAGTCCACGGCGAAGCTGAACCCGATCAGCACGGCGGGTCCGGGCACGGGTGGCCCGTTCCCGGCGAACGGGCAGGGCTTCGGGCTGTACGTCAACGGCGAGCGCTACATCTTCAAGGTGAGCGCGCTGCCGGCCAGCGGACAGGTGTGGACACTGCGCACGTACACCGGACTGCTGCGTGCACCAACGAACTCCCTAACCAATGATCCGGCCGGCTACACGTTCTGGGCGAATCTCCCGCCGTTCGAGCCGCGGCAGCCGATGGTCACCGGGGTGAGGTTCAACGCCCAGTCCACCGCGGCCTCCGAATTAGTGGGCGCGCCTGACATCAGTAAGGTGCACACGGTGCCGGATCCGTATTTCGTGCGCAGCGCGTTCGAGATCGGGCCGGCGAACAAGAAGCTGTACTTCGTGAACCTGCCGCCCCAGGCCATCGTCCGGATCTTCACGCTCAATGGCACGCTGGTGCGGGTGCTCGAGCACAACGATCCGCAGGGCGGCACCCAGCTCGCCTGGGATCTGCGCAACCGGAACAACCAGTTCGTGGCGTCCGGCGTGTACTTCTTCGTCGTGGAGTCCGCCGACGGTCAGAAGAAGATTGGTCGCTTCACCGTGATCCAGTTCGCCAGGTAACCGGATGGGGCGGGGCGGCGCGCTCCGGTGCCCGCCCTGCCCTCGAACCCAGAAGAGAGGTTGGGAGCCATGAAGCGTACGCTCGCACTCCTGGTGGGGCTGTGGCTGGTGCCCGGGCTGCTCCCGGCACAGGTGCCCAACATCCCGCCCACGGAGATTGACAACACGCGCTACGGCGGCACGGCGGCGCAGTTCCTGACGCTGCCCGCGGACGCGCGGGGCGCCGCGCTGGGTGGCGCCTATGCGGCGCTGGTCTCGGATGTCACGGCCATGTTCTGGAATCCGGCGGGGCTGGCGCTCCTGACGCGCAAGGAGGCGGCATTCACCTTCACCGAGTACGTCGCCAGCACGCACCACATCTGGGGGGGCATTGCCTGGCCCCTGGCCGGCGGCGACTGGGGGCTGGGTGTGAGCATCTCGAACTTCGGCTTCGGCGACCAGCCGGTCTATACCGAAGACAATTTCGAGGGGACAGGCGAGACGTACAGCGTGTCGGAGACCGCCATCGGCATTACGGGCTCGTTCCAGTTCTCTGATCGCTTCTCCGTCGGGCTGACGGGCCGCTACGTGAACGAGAGCCTGGCCAACACCACGGCCGCGGGCTTCACCGTCGATTTCGGCACCAACTACCACACGGAGGTTGCGGGCCGGCCGATCCGGGCCTCCTTCGTGGTGGTCAATTTTGGGCTGTCGTTCCAGCCCGAGGGGCCGACCTTGAACACGGACGTGGACCCGATCGAGGGCGGGATGGGTGCGGAGCCGAGCCCCGGGCAGTTCCGCACGAGCGCGGCCGAGCCGCCCACGCAGTTCCGGGTCGGCGTCGCCTATGACGTGCTGGCGGCGGTCAACTCGCGGGTCACACTCCTCTCCGAGTTCTGGCAGCCGAACGACTCGGATCCGGGCTACGGCTTGGCGGCCGAGTATGCCGTCAACCTGGGGTCGAGCCTGAGCGCAGCGGCGAGAGGCAGCTACGCGTACCAGGGCGACAACGCGGAGACGGACCCGGACGCGGGCAAGGCCGGTTTCGGCTCTTCCCTGCAGGACGATGCCAAGTGGGACGGCCTCTCGCTGGGCGGCGGCCTGGCGTGGAAGGCCGGCGCGTTCAACCTGGGACTGGATTACACGTACCGGCACCTGGGCATCCTTCCGGGCGTGAACATGTTCTCCGTGAAGCTGGGCTGGTAGGCCTTGCTGGCTTTGAAGCACAACCGCAGCTCAAGCGGCCTGCCCCTGCAGGCGCTGGCGATCCTGGCCCTGGCCGCCGGGATCGCCAGTGCTGCCCAGGCAGTAGGGGCACAGCGCGACGGTGTGCGCGTCCGCCACGCTCGGTTCTGGCGCGGGGATGCCACCCTGCTCGAAGGCCGGATCGGCCTCCAGGTGGCGGCAGAGGCCAGCCTCAGCCCGGCCCGCACGGTCGAGCTGGTCGTGCGCGATGCTGCCGGCAACACGCTGCACCGCGAAAGCTGGGAGCAGTCCATCTCGGCCCGGACGCTGGCACTGGCGCAGCAGGAGGGCGGCATCGAGCTCACCATCCCCTTTACCGTGGCGCTCGCCGCCGGCTCCTACGCCATCGGTGTGGCCAGCCGCGGCAGCGGCGCCGCTGATTCCGTGCTGGCCGCAGTGGAATCGTTCCCTTCCCCGCCGCTCTTGTCGGATCTGGTGCTGAGCAGCGGCATCCGGGTGCTGGGCGCGGGCGAGGCGGCGACTGCCGCGGAGATGCAAAAGGGCCGCTACGCCATCGAGCAGGGCACGCGCGTCACGCTGACGCCATTCCAGCCCAGGCTCTGGTATTACTTCGAGCTGTATGCGCCCCTGGGCGCGGCGCCCGCGCCGGTATCGCTCCGCTTCTCCGTCTGGCCCACTGCCGGGCGCGTTCAGCCGCTGGTGCGAACCGAGCGTACTTCCACGTTGACGCCGCCGGGCGGCGTGGAGACGGGCGGCCTCGACCTGGCGGGGCTGCCGCCGGGCGAGTACCGGTTGGTGGTCGAGGCAGAGGCGGGCGGCCGCCAGGAGCGGCGCGAGACCGAGTTCACCATGGCGGGGTTCGAGACGCAGCCGCTCGCCCCGGCGGCGCAGCCGGCGCGGGCCGAGAGCCGCGAGGAGGCGTTGCTCGAGCGCTATTTCGCGGCGCCGCTGAGCGATGATGCTACGATCCGGCAGTTCGTGGAAGCGCTGATTATCGCGACGCCGGCCGAGCCGGTGGCCAAGTCGGTGCGCGAGCTTTCGCCGGATGGGCAGCGCCGCTTCCTGGCCAGATACTGGGCGCGGCTCGACCGCACGCCGGCCACCGAGGCGCACGAGCTGCTCGAGGAGTGGATGGGGCGGGTCGAGTACGCCAGTCGCAACTATGCCGAGCGAGACATCGGCCGGCCGGGCGTGCAGAGTGATCGTGGGCGGATCTACCTGAAGTACGGGGAGCCGGACGAGAAGCTGGCGCAGCCCACGTCCGGGAACCGCGAGGTCGAGATCTGGAAGTACACGCGTCAGCGCCACATCAAGTTCGCGTTCCTGGACGAGTCGGGGTTCCAACATTTCCGGCTGGTCATGACCACGGATCCCTTCGAGGCGAGTCTGCCGGACTGGATGGAGCGGGTCGCGGACGCCGAGCTGATCCGGCTGATCCTGAGATTCTGAGTGCTAAGTCGCCCATTCACCTGGAGAGAAGAAACAATGAGATTCCGACGCTTCTCGCGTATGGCGCCGTCCCTGGGCGTGCTGGCCCTGGCGGCGCTGGGCGCGGCTTGCGAGGAGGACCCGACCGAAGCGGGCAGCGGCGATCCGGCCACTATCGTGGTGAGTCGATCGGTGACCAACCAGCTCGTGCCGGTCCCGTTCACGCTCACGGCGCAGGTCCTCGACCGGCGCTTCACGCGGCTGCCCACGGCGATTGAGGCCGCTTCCGCCAAGCCGGCCGTCGTGCGGGTGGATAGCACGAACTTTTTCCTGGAGCTGAGGGAGACGCGCGTGTTCCTGACGCCGCTCGCGGCCGACACGAGCACGATCATCACCTTCTCGGCATCGGGCCTCAGCGCGACCACGAAAGTCGTGTCCGTGAAGCAATGACCAGGAAGTCCGTCTGCCTGGCTGCCGCCTCGCCCGTAATCAGGTTCGTGATGACGACGTGCAGGCGGTAGCGGCCGGGCCCCACCTGGGAGGCCACGCGCCGAATCTCCTGGACCGGGCCACTGGCGGCTGGCCGCGCCGCACCCTCGAAGCGGAGCGTGGTGGGCCCGCCGCCCAGGCCGAGCAGCCGCTTGAGGCGTGACCACGCGCCCGCGCCGCTGCCGGCGAGGCGAATCTCGGTGCGGTAGGGCGTACCCTCCGGCAGGTTGTAAATCTCGTAAAATACGGTGAGGGCTCTGCCCGCCTGGAATTGGCGGGGTGGCACCAATGCCAGTCGCGCCTGGCCGCGGTGCCAGGACCCGGTGGTGTCGGGCTCGGCCAGCACAATGTCGCTCACCCCCAGTTCTGGCCCGCGGTATTCCGGGATGCGGGTAACGCCGCCGTAGAGCTGGCCCTGGCCGGGCTGCGCGGCGCTTCGTACTACCAGGCGGTGGACCGCCTGGAGTGACGGAGGCGCGGCCAGTTGAACGTGGGTGCGTAGATACTGCCCCCGCTCGAGGCGCGCCTGCGAGCGGAAGTGAAGAGTCGTGTCCACGCGACTGCTCTGCCTGCTTGTGGTGTCGATCACAATAAAGGAGAGCTGCAGCGAGTATACCGTCTCCCCCTCGAGCTCGAGCGGCTCGAGCTGGTCTCCGGGGATGGCCAGCGCCGCAGTGACATCCGTGCCAGTGCCGTCCCCGCGGAACGTGTAGATGTCGTAATAGAAGGGGAGCTCGCGATCGAAGCGGGGGCGGTCGCTATCCCGGGCGAGAGCAGTCAGAGCGTGGTCCCGGTTCTCCGCAGTGAGGGACTGATTGGCGAAGCGGATGTCGACCAGCGCGTCGCGGACATCGTTTGCGGCGGCGCCATGGCTGCGGAGCTGGCTGACCCGGCCCAATTTGGCGGCCAGGCCCAGGTAGCGGGGGTCGTAGGGGGCCAGGTCCTGAGCCAGCTCGCTGAGCGGCTCCAGTTGCGAGCCGCCAGTCGTGGGGTCGAGCGCGGCCAGCACATCGTCCACGAGTCGGAAGTCAGAGGCCAGCCGCAACTGGATGAAGTGGAAGAGCTGTTTGCTGCCGTCGGGCTGGGCGTACACCCAGGTCTCGTTGGGGCGCAGCTCCGGGTTGACTGTCCGGATGGTCGTCTCCGGCTCGCCGTGGCGGACGTAGACCAGCCCGCGGTCGTCCAGTGGCAGCTCCCACTCGGCGCCGGACTGGCGCACGACCGCCCCACCCGGAGGGGCGCCGCGCCGCCCGGCACGGCGGTAGAGCTGGTAGGCTCGGGCCAGGCGCCGGTAATGTTCGGCCACGCGCTGGGCCACCGTCACGCCCGCGAGCGCGGCTCGCTCTTCCCAGAAGCGAGTGAGCCAGCGCCGCCGCCCCTCGAGGTCGAGGCGCTGCCAATCGGCAGCCTCCCGGGCCTGTACTATGGGGATCAGGTCCTGGTAGTAGCTTTGCGCTGCCGCAGGCGTGAGCTGCTGGATGCCGCTCCGGTAAGCTTCGACTCCCCGCTCCTCGGCGTTAGGCTCGAGGAAAAGCGCCGTGGCGCGGGCGTGCAGCGCGAGTGCGGGATCGGCCCCCTGGGCGAGGGCCGCGTCCGCGGCCGCCTCCGAGGCGGGGAGTTCGCCCAGTGCGCGCAGCACGTGCGCCAGCCGGAGCGTGGCATTGGGCGAGGCGGGCTCGCCTGCCGCGACCGTCTCCAGCGCCGCCCTGGCTGCGCGCAGCGCGTCCATGTCCCCTGACGCGAGGGCCAGCTCGGCCAGCAGCAGGGCGGCAGGCTCGAAGCCGGGCTCGATCTCGAGTGCGCGGCGCAGCGCGCGGCGGGCACGGGAAATGGGATCGAGCCCCACCAGCTCCGCGAGGCTCTGTGCCAGCACGACGTCGTCCAGCATCCCGCCCGGTGTGGGCA
>JACQVE010000240.1 GCA_016209965.1 Gemmatimonadota bacterium
TCCTCGACAGCACCCTCCTCGGTTTGGACCTGGGGAGGCTGGAAGACGTGCGGCGGGTAGCGCGTCGCATACACGTCCTCGAGTAGTTCGGCGGGCCAGAGCTCTTTGTCGCCTCGACGGGTGCGGCGGGCGAGCAGCGGCGGGGCGGGCAGGCGGCAGAGCACAAATCCCCGTGCGGCCCCCTCGGGCAGCGGGGCCAGCCACCGGCTCCAAGGCTCGCCAGGCTCGAACAGGTATCCCTGCCCAAAGAGCGACCCGAGGCTCTTTGCATCCCAGTGTCTCGCGAGGTACTGCTCTTGCCAGTGCGACTCCACCCCTTCCACCAGGAACGGCTTGCCCTCCAGACGGAACCGGCTCAGCGCTCGAATCGTCTCCGGCGGGTCCTGGCCCGCCGCCTCGACGAGGCGCTGGAATTCGCGCACGTCCAGCTTGGCCATCTCGGCGTGCGGCGCTAGCCGGGTGCGCGCCTCTTCGCTCATCTCGTTGACGTCGTCGAGCACGAATCGCAAGCCGTACGCGGCCCCCAGCTTCGGCAGCAAGGCGAGGTCGGTGCCCGCGGACTTCTCGCTGACCTCGAAGGCGAGGCCCTGGAAGAACAGGTGGCTCGAGTGGTAGAGCCACGGGTCGAAGCCGCGGTTCCGCAGTATCTCGGGGTCCAGATTCACGCTGACGAGCAGACGCCGGGCATTCGGGAAACCTTCCTGCTCCGCCAGCTCGCGCAGCGTGTTGGCCGTACGCAGCGCCACGCGAAACACGGCCATATGGACGAGCTCGCTCGGAATCCCCAGAGCTCTTCCGGCCCCGGCGATTTGCCCGAACCCCTCCCCCTGGAGCGTCGTGGCCAGGGCCTCGAAGCCGATCACATGAGGAACCGGCGTCGGCCCCACCACCTGGACGAAAGGCTGGAGGCGGCAGGTGAGGCTGCAGAGGAACTCCTGCCGGTCGGCATCGAGTTGCCGCCATGCGTCGGGCGCCGCCTCTTCCAGCGCTCGCGCCACGTCCTGGGGGAAGGTGACCGCCTCGAAGGCAACCGCCACCGGCGGGACGTAATCCCTGGGGTCGTAGGCGGGCGTGGCCTCGACCAGCTTCGCGGCCTGGCGGTCGTCCAGAGCGGGTGTGCCCTTGAACCAGGCGCGCCGCTCGAGCCCCTTGGGCTTGCGGGCGTCGAATGCCAGGCGGATCGGGACATGCGCCTGCTCGGCCAGGTCGTTGAAGCGCTTCTTGAACCCGCGGAAGTTGATGGCGGCGACTTCGCTAACCGATTCGGGGAAGAGCGTCGCCACGACGTCCGCCAGCACAACGCGGTCGCTGGTGGCGAACAGCTCCTTCAGGATCCGCACGCGGTCGGTGTCGGTCTTCCCCAATTCGCCCGCCTCGATGAGCACGTCCAGCAGCTCCCCTGCTTCGTTCGGGGCCAGCACTCTCGCTGCGTCGGCCATGCCTGCCTCGCTTCCCTCGTGGGGCTGTGTCGGTGCGCCCGGGGGCTTTCGGGGCCCTGAGAGCTGTGCGCAGCAATCGGCCGCTCGACCGTTCACTGCGTTTATAACGCTATAATCTTACCCGGCAGGCCGGCGGCAGTCAAGGATCTTCTCCATGGAGGGACGCCCCTTGTATTCGGCTTTTATTCGGTATAGCTTGTGGGCGACGACGGTTGCCGCTGGACTCGCCTTATCGTCGGCCGGCCACGGCTTTACCGCCCGCGCTGTAACGGAACCCTCTGCGGGATCGGATCTCCCGTGTCGTACGTCGAGCTGCGCGCCCATAGTGCCTTCTCCTTCGGCGATGGCGCCTCGACGCCCGAGGCGCTGGTGGCGCGGGCGGCGGAGCTGGGTTACACGGCACTGGGGCTCACGGACCACGCGGACCTGGGCGGGGTTATCCGCTTTGCGCTGGAGG
The DNA here is from genome assembly GCA_016209965.1 of Gemmatimonadota bacterium. Taxonomy (NCBI): domain Bacteria; kingdom Pseudomonadati; phylum Gemmatimonadota; species Gemmatimonadota bacterium. The sequence goes on from JACQVE010000240.1 coordinate 1,897, forward strand.
CGGAGCGCCGGGGGGTGAAGCCCGTGGTGGGCGCGGAGCTGCTGGTGGACGGGTGCCCGGCGGCGTTCCTGGCCCGGGACGAGGAGGGCTACCGCAACCTGGCGGGTTTGGTGACGAGGGCGCGGGTGGGCGAGCTGCGGGTGTGGCAGGGAGAAGGGCAAGGGCTAGGGGAGGGAGAGGCCGAGGCGGCCGGCGCCAAGGGCCGGGGCCAAGGGGAGGGAGAGGGTCGAGGCGCGCCCCCGCGGGGCCGGCCGTCGCTCACCTTCCAGGATATTGCCGAGCGCTCCGCCGGCCTGATCGCGCTGACCGGGCCGGCCGCGGGTGAGATCGCCTCGCTGATCCGGGCGGAGCGGCCGGAGGAGGCGGCGTTCATGCTGGCTCGCTGGGGCGAGGTATTCGCCGGGCGGCTGGCGGTCGAGGTGCAGCTCCATCACGTGTCGGGCGCGGAGTCGGCGCTGGCCTGGGCGCTGATCGAGCTGGCGGAGCGGGGCGGCGTGCCCTGGGTGGCGGCCAATGATCCGCGCTACCTGGACGCGGGCGGCCGGCTGGTGCACGACCTGTTCACCGCGCTGCGGGCCGGCGTGTGCGTGAACACGGCCGCGTCCTGGGGCTTGCTCCACCCCAACGGCGAGTGGCGGCTCAAGTCGCCCCCCGAGATGGCGGCGCTCTGGCAGGGGCGCGAGCGGGGGCTCGAGGAGAGTTGTCGCCTAGCCGGCGAGTGCCGCGCCTTCGACCTGCGCTGGCTGCGCCCGCCGCTCCCGCGCTTCCCCGTGCCGCCCGGCCACGCCTGCCCCGAGCGGAGCCGAGGGGACGATGACTCCTACCTGCGCGAGCTGGTGTACGCGGGCGCGCGCCAGCGCTGGGGCGAGCTGGACGAGCGGCAGCGGGCGCAGCTCGAGCACGAGCTGGGCGTGATCCGGCGCCTGGGCTTTGCCGGCTTCTTCCTGGTCATGTGGGACGCCGTCCGCTTTGCCCGCTCGCGCGACATCCTGTGCCAGGGGCGGGGGAGCGCGGCCAACTCCGCGGTCGCCTATTGCCTGGGCATCACGGCGGTGGACCCCGTGCGCCACGGCCTGCTCTTCGAGCGCTTCCTCTCCGAGGTGCGGACGGACGGGCGTACGGAGGCGCCGGACATCGACGTCGACTTCGAGATGCACCGCCGCGAGGAGGTGCTGGACTACATGTACCAGACGTACCGTCGCCAGCACGCCGCCATCACCTGCGTGACCCAGACCTTCCACGCGCCCAGCGCAGTGCAGGACGTCATGCGCGCGCTGGGCTACCCCGCGGAGCTGGCGTTCAGGCTGTCCAAGCGCATGCACGGCCACGCGCCCTCAGCGGGCGCGGAGATGCTGGAGAAGGGGCTCGCGGCCGAGGCCGGTCTCGAGCTGGGCGATGCCCGCGGCCGCGCGCTCGTCGCCGCCATGAAAGCGCTGGACGACCTGCCGCGGCTCCGCTCGACGCACCCGGGCGGCTTTGTGCTCTCCTGCCGGCCGCTGGGCGAGTACCTGCCCATCGAGCATACCACCATGGGGCGGACCATCCTGCAGTTCGACAAGGACGACCTGGACGCGGCCGGCGTGCCCAAGTTCGATTTCCTGGGGCTGGGCGGGCTGTCCGCCGTGCATCTGGCGTTCGACGCCATCGAGAAGCGGACGGGCGAGAAGCTGGAGCTGTACCGGCTGCCGGTGGACGATCGCGCCACCTTCGAGATGATCGCGCGCGGCGACACTGTGGGCACCTTCCAGATCGAGAGCCGGGCGCAGATCCAGTCGATCCTGCAGACATGGCCCGAGCGGCTGTACGACCTGGTGGTACAGGTGGCGCTGATCCGGCCCGGGCCGATCCAGGCGCGCTTCGTCCGACCTTACACCCGGCGGCGGCGCGGCCTCGAGCCCGTGCGCTGCGCGCACCCGCTGCTCGAGCCGATCCTGCGCCGCACCTACGGCATTCCCATCTTCCAGGAGCAGGCCATGGCCGTGGCCATGGCGCTGGGCGGCTTCAGTGCCGCGGAGGCCGACGAGCTGCGCCGCGCCATGGGACACCAGCGCAAGCTGCCACGGCTGCACGCGGCGCTCGAGCGGCTGCGCTCGCGCATCATCGAGCGGGGGATCGACCCGGCCGTGGCCGCCGGGGTGGTCGAGGACCTGCACTCCTTTGCCAATTATGGCTTCCCCGAGTCCCACGCCTGGAGCTTCGCCCTCATTGCCTATGCTACGGCCTACCTCAAGGCGCACTACCCGGCCGAGTTCTGCCTGGGGCTGCTCAACGCCTGGCCCATGGGGTTCTACCCGCCCGCCACCCTGGTCCACGACGCGCGCCGGCACGGCGTGACCGTGCTGCCGCCCTGCCTCAAGCGCGGGGGGTGGGACTGCACGCTGGAATTCGTACCCGTACCCGAAGAACGGCCGGGTACGGGTGTGGCGGCTGCGCCGCCTGGTACGGGTGCGGGTACGAGAACATCCCCAGCCCTCCGCATCGGCAGGCGCCACATCCGCGGACGGGGCGAGAAGGCGCGGGAAGCACTGCAATCCGCGCGCGCCGCCGGCCCGTTCACCTCCGTGGAGGACGTGGTCCGCCGCGCCCGGCTCACCCGCGCCGATGCGCTGCACCTGGCGCGGGCCGGTGCCTTCGAGGCCTTCGAGCCCGGCCGCCGCAAGGCCGCCTGGGCGGCGCTGCGCGCCGCGGGCGACCTCCTGCCCCTGGCGCCCGCGCGCCACCTGCCCTTCGACCCCCGGGAACTGGAAGGCGAGGAGCTGGTCTTCCTGGACTACCTGGCCACGGGCATCTGCACGCACGGCCATCCCATGGAGCACCTGCGCGAGCGGCTGCGTGCCGCGGGCGTGACCGCGAGCCAGGAACTCGAGCAGCTCGTGGATGGGGAGCGCGTCGTCGTGGCCGGCCTCGTCGTCGCCCGCCAGCACCCGGAGACGGCCAGGGGCACGGTCTTCGTGCTGCTCGAGGACGAGTTCGGCTTCATCAATGTCATCGTCCCGGCCCGCACCTACCAGCGCCACCGCGAGGTGGTGCACTTCGCGCCCTTCCTGGTGGTCGAGGGCAGCTTCGAGCGCGAGGACCGGGCCATCAATGTGGTGGGCCGCCGCTTCCGCGAGCTGACCGCGCGCGAGATCACCTTCCAGTCCCGCGACTTCCGTTGATGCCGAAACGTTCCCGCGCCCCCTTGGTGGCGCGACATCCGGGAATGCCGCGAGTTCTCCGGCGGTGGCCTCGAGCCACGGCATGTTCACGTCCGCCAGGGTGGTGGCGAGGCCAAAGTGTGGATAGATTCGCTCGAGATCGCGGAATCGCATGGCTTCAGTCCCGCGGAAGAGCGAGCCGTACGGAAGCATGTCGAGAGGAACCGGGGATTCCTCCAAAGGGCATGGGATGAGTACTTCAGAGAGCCTCCGGGCCAGAGCAGTGCAGGTGACCGAGAGCCATCTGCTGGTTGAGCTGGAGGACGGCAGCCGGTATTCTGCGCTCATTTCCATGTTCCCCATCCTCGCAGAGGCGACACCGGAGGAGCGCGCCGACTGGGAACTCATCGGCGGAGGCAGCGGCATCCACTGGCCCAAGATCGACGAGCATATATCGGTCTTCAGCATCGTTTACCCGGAGCAGACCATACCTATGGCTCCAGCGCCGATGAGGCGGCACATCCGCCGCAACCAGCAGCGAAGGTCCCGGCGCATGGCTTGACCGGCGGCGTCGTCAGCACAGGATGACCTCTTCGATCCGACAACTGCTCCTTGCCCTTGGCCCGCTCGGCTTCATGGCGGCGCGGGGGCTCGCCCAGACGCCGGCCGCGAAGCCGCCCCGGCCCGTGGACTGGCCGGCGCTCGCCCACGAGACCGTGCGCGTCCTCTCCGACTACCTGCGTATCAACACGACTAATCCGCCGGGGAACGAGCTGGAAGGCGTGCTCTTCCTCAAGCAGTTGCTCGAGCGGGAAGGTATCCCGGCGCAGATCCTGGATACGGCGGAGCTGGGCCCGGGCCGCGCCAACCTGTACGCCCGCCTGAAGGGCAGCGGCGCCAAGCGCGCCATCGCCCTGGTGCACCACATCGATGTGGTGCCGGCCACGCCCCAGTACTGGAGCGTGGACCCGTTCTCCGGCGCGGTGCAGGACGGCTACGTCTGGGGGCGTGGCGCGTTGGACATGAAGGGGCAGGGCATCGTGCAGCTCATGGCGCTGCTCGCGCTGAAGCGCAGCGGCGTCCCCCTCACGCGGGACATTGTCTTCATTGCCAATGCAGACGAGGAAGTGGGCTCGAAAGGCGCGCGCGTGTTCGTGGAACGCCACGCCGACCTCATCCGCGACGTCGAGTTCCTGATCACGGAGGGCGGGGAGAACCCGCTCGAGGATGGCAAGCTGGACTACTACGGTGTGGGCGTCGCCGAGAAGCGCACGTTCTGGCACCGGGTGAGTGTGCGGGGCACGCCCTCGCACGGCTCGCGCCCCACCAGGGAGAACCCGGTCCCCCGGCTGGTCGCGGCGCTGGACCGCATCGCCCGCTACGAGACGCCGCTCCACGTCACGCCTGGCGTCGACAAATACTTCCGCGACATATCCCGGAACTACCCGGCCAGGCAGCGGGCCTGGCTGGCGGACGTGCGCCGAGCACTCGACGACCCCCAGGCCCGGGAGTGGATCCTGAGCCACGTCTACTGGAACGCCATCCTGCGCAACACCATCGCGCCTACGGTACTGAGCGCATCCAACAGGACCAACGTGATCCCGGCCGAGGCCTCGGCCGAGCTGGACATCCGGCTGCTGCCCGACGCGGACAGCGCCAGCCTCCTGCAGACACTCAAGGACGTGGCCGGCGACCCGGCGCTCGAGTGGACGCGCCTGTCCACGCCCGCCGCACCGCTCGAGAACCCCGTCGACAATGAGCTCTTCCGCGCCATCGAGCGGGCGGCCCGCGAGCGCGATCCCCAGGCGCTCGTCACTACCCCCATGCTCACCGGCGCCACCGATCGCCCCATCTACCGCGCCGCCGGCATCATCACCTACGGCCTCTCCCCCTTCAAGGTCGAACGCGCCGAGGTCCAGCGCGGCGTGCACGGCAACGACGAGCGCATCAGCGTGGAGCAGGTCGGCTTCGGCGTGCGCTTCTTCTACGACGTCCTGCGCTACGTGCAGTAGTCGGCCGGCATCGCTCCCCGGCTGTCCGGCGTGCGGGGATCCGCCTCTCTCCCATAGCACCGGCGCCAGCGCGCCGAAAGTTCCGCGCTACGCCACGCGGCCGGCCTCTTGTCTTCGGCTTCTGTTCGGTATACCTTTCATCCCGTACCCGTACCCGTACCCGTACCCGTACCGATAGCCGTACGCCCTTTGCGTGCGGTATTCCGTAGCCGTGGCCGAGCGGTAGCCTGTCTGTATCCCTAGGCGTACCGCCGACGAATCACCCGTTCCCGGGTCTGCCATGCAGTCGAGCCCGCCACCGCTGCGCGGCCGGGGCGCCGCGAGCAACCCGCCCAACCGCTTCGAGCCGCTCGTGGTCCTGCCGGACGCGGCGGCGCGTGACCCGGAGGATCCCGGTCCGCGCACGCGCTTCTTCAGGGACGCCAGCCGCAGCATCATAGCCTACAACGACAGCCCTGACGTGGGTTTCTCGGCCAGTGTGAATCCGTACAGAGGATGCGAGCATGGTTGCAGTTATTGCTACGCTCGCCCGTTCCACGAGTACCTGGGTTTTTCCGCGGGGCTGGACTTCGAGACCAGGATCCTGGTGAAGGAGGACGCGCCTGAGCTGCTGCGCCAGGAGCTGGCCTCACCTGGCTGGGAGCCGCAGGTGATTGCGCTCAGCGGGGTGACGGACCCTTACCAGCCGGCGGAGCGGCGGCTGCGCATCACCCGCCGCTGCCTCGAAGTGCTGGCGGAGTTCCGCAACCCGGCGGCAATCGTGACCAAGAACTACCTGGTCACTCGGGACATTGACGTGCTCTCCGAGCTGGCGCATTACCACGCGGCGGCGGTGAACGTCTCGGTGACGACGCTTGACGAGACGCTGCAGCGGGTGATGGAGCCGCGCACGTCGGTTCCGGCGCGCCGTCTCAGGGCCATCGAGGATGTGGCCCGGGCCGGCATTCCGGTGCGGGTGATGGTGGGGCCCGTGATCCCCGGGCTGACGGATCACGAGCTGCCCTCGATCATCCAGGCGGCGGCGCAGGCGGGCGCGCGCGGCGCCAGCTACATCCTGCTCCGCTTGCCGCACGGGGTGAAAGAGCTGTTCGAGGAGTGGCTCGGGCAGCACTTCCCGGAGCGGAAACGCAAGGTGCTGAACCGGCTACGCGAGCTGCGCCGGGGCAGGCTGAACGACCCCCGCTTCCACCTGCGCATGCGTGGCGTGGGGGTGTGGGCGGAGCAGATCGACGCGCTGTTTGAAGCGGCGTGTCGCAAGGCCGGGATCCAGCGCGGCCTGGGCGCGCCGCTCGAGACCGCGGGTTTCCACCGGCCGGGCGAGGGCCGGCAGCTCGGGCTGTTCGAGGCGAGCCACTAGGGGCGGAACTCGACGCGCTGCAGCTCCTGCCACTCGACGCTGACCATGCGGCCCCCGGTCAGCCTCACGAAGATCCCCTTGTTGCCACTGTCCACGTCGTTCGAACCCTCGAGCTCGAAGCGCCGGCCGTCCCGCAGCTCGACGCGGGCCGCGCTGTCCGACAGGCGCTCGATCTGCCGGAGCTGGCCGAACTCGAGCTGCAGCTCGACCCCCTCCTCCGGGTTGCCGTTCAGCATCTCCCAGGTGTACTCCTCGTCGTCATCCCAGCGCAGGAGCCCGCTGTACTGGCGGCCGCTGCGCGTGTGCACGGTGCCCCGCAACCGGCTCCCACCATCGACGCGCGGCGCCGCCAGGGCGGCGGGCGGCGTCTCGAAGGTGAGGCGGCGGAAGGCGTCCCATTCGACCTTGGCCTGCCCGAAGGCCGCA
>JACQVE010000241.1 GCA_016209965.1 Gemmatimonadota bacterium
GCGCGATGTGTCGATTGCCAGCGGCGCGCAGGTGGTGAAGGCGCTGCGCCAGGCCGGCCACCATGTGATCGCCGTGGACACGGCGCGCGGCGTGCTGGCGCCGCTGGAGGAGCAGCGCCTGCTCACTGCAGGTGTGGCGCCGTTGCCGCCCGAGCAGGAGAAGCTGGATCTCCTGCGCACCGGCGACCCGACGGCGCTGACCGAGGCGCCCGAGTTCCAGCACACCGACGTGGTGTTCCTGGCGCTGCATGGGGGCGCCGGCGAGGACGGCACACTGCAGGCGCTGCTCCTCGAGCGGCGCCAGCACGCCGCGCGCCGTGTCCACGGCGATCACATGGTGGCCGGCCTGGCGCAGCGCCTTCACCACCTGCGCGCCGCTGGCAATCGACACATCGCGCTCGGCGCTCACGCCGCCGAAGAGTACTGCAACTTTCACCGAACCCCTATTGGGTCAAATACCGCACCATGTCGTAGCGCGTGATGATGCCGGCCAGCCTCCCCTCGCGCCGCACCAGCACCGCCGGATTCTGCCGGGTGAGCAGCCGGGCGATCCCGCCCAGCTCGACATGCGCATCGACCACGGGGAAGGGCGCGTCCATCAGCGCCTCGACCGGCCGGTCCAGCAGTCCCGGCTCCTCGATGATCCGGGCCATGAGCGTGGCCTCGGAGAGTGAGCCGACGCAGTCGCCGTCCCGGATCACCGGAAGCTGCGAGATGTCATGCACCGTGATGAGCGAGAGCGCCTGCCGTACCGTGCTGCCCGGCTCGACGCCGATCAGCGGCGCCGGCCCGCCATCCTTGCGCTCGAGCATGTCGCCGGCATCCAGCCGCTCCGGCTCGAGCAGCCGGTTCTCGCGCAGCCATTCCTCGTTGTACATCTTGGAAAGGTAGCGCTCGCCCGTGTCCGGCAGCAGACAGACGACCAGGGCCTGGGCGTCGTTCAACTCGTGCGCCAGCCGTACCGCGACCTGGGTTATCAGCCCCGCGGAGCCGCCCACGAACAGCCCTTCCTCCCGCGTCAGCCGCCGCCCCATGTGGAACGCCTCGCGGTCCGTCACCGTGTGCACCTCGTCGATGACGTCCCACCAGAGCGTTGCCGGCAGCTTGTCGTTCCCCACACCCTCGACCTTGTAGGGGTGACTCGGGCCGGGCTCGCCGGCGTGGAAGTAGTGCGCATAGATGGAGCCCACCGGGTCGCCGGCAACCACGCGGAGCTGCGGGTTCTGCTCCTTCAAGTATCTCCCCGCCCCGCTGATCGTGCCGCCCGTGCCGGCCGCGGCCACAAAATGGGTGACCCGCCCTTCCGTCTGCTGCCAGATCTCGGGCCCGGTCGTCTCGTAGTGTGCCTGTGGATTGAACGGGTTGTAGAACTGGTCAGCCAGCACCGCGCCGGGCGTATCCTTGGCGATCCGCTTGGCGACCTGGATGTAGTTGTCCGGGTGGTCCGGCGGCACAGCCGAGGGCGTCACAATGACCTGGGCGCCAAACGCCTTGAGCAGCCGCACCTTCTCCTGGCTGAACTTATCCGACATGGTGAAGATGCAGCGGTAGCCCTTGAGCGCCGCGGCGATGGCCAGCCCCACGCCCGTGTTGCCCGCGGTACCCTCTACGATCACGCCGCCCGGTGCGAGCCGGCCCTCACGCTCCGCGGCCTCGATCATGCCCAGGGCAATGCGATCCTTGAGCGAGCCCCCGGGGTTGAAGAACTCCGCCTTGCCATAGACGGGCGTGCGCGCGCCGTCCACCACGCGTTGCAGCCGGATGAGCGGCGTCCAGCCAATGGTCTCGAGGACGCTCTCGTAGGGCCTGAGGTTGCGCGGCGCCACGGCGGCCATGACTCGGCCTGCGGAAGCTCCCGGCCTCCCAACTGCTTGGCCGGAGCGGGCCGCGCGAGGGGAAGCGCGGCGCTGCCGGTCCCTGGGGCGTGACGGCGTCATGGCGCCTGCCCGATCACCTCGACCGCGGTCCTGCGGTCGCGCTCGAAGCGCACAGGGACCCTGGCCCACATCGCCTTGCGCTTCCCGTTCACCCGCCCGGGCATGAAGCGCAGATCGCGGGCGCCCTGCACGGCCGCGGAGTCGAAGGCTTCATAGCCGCTGGAATCGTGGAGGACGACGCTGTCCACTCCGCCGATATCAGTCACGTGCACGAGCACCACTGTCTCACCGTTCAGGTTCTGGTCCCACAGCTCGATGGGGTACGGGATGGGCGAGGCCTGGAACATGGGTGTGGGGAAATCGATCTGTTGCTCCGGGCCGCACGCCGCAGCGCCCAGCAGCAGCACCACCCGGCTGCCAGCCTGCAAAGCGCGGGGCATGGCCCCCGGCAACCTGCGCCGCCTCACCGGCCACCCCCCGCGCCACCGCGTGCCTCGGCCTGCAGCTCGGCCAGCAGATTCAACGCTTCGAGGGGCGTGAGCCGCTCGAGCTCGAGGCGCCGCAGCCGATCCAGCACAGGCGGGTCGGCCGGCAGGAACAGGGAGAGCTGGTCCGCGGCCGCCGCC
>JACQVE010000242.1 GCA_016209965.1 Gemmatimonadota bacterium
GTCCTGGCACTGGACCAGCTTCGCGCCAACAAGTTCCGCACAGCGCTGACCGTCCTGGGCATTGTCGTGGGTGTGGCCACGGTCATGGCCATGAGCGCGATGGTCACGGGGATCCGCTCCGACATCCTGAGCGGCATTGAAGCGGCCGGCCCCAAGAACTTCATAGTCGCCCGCTTCAACTGGAACGAAGCCCGCCAGGTGGACGACCACAGCCCGCCCTGGGGCGACAATCCGCCCATCGCGGTAGCCGAAGCGCGGGCGATCGCCAGGCTGGAGAAGGTTCGGACCGCCATCATTGACTTCGACCTGGCCGCCGATTTCGACGCCGGAAAGGGGGAGCCGGTGCTGGATGTTCAGGTCTCGGCCGACGATTCCGGCTGGCCCCAGTTCAGCATTGGCGCCTTCGTCGCGGGCCATGACTTCACGCCCGCCGAGGTGCGCGCCTCCCGACCCGTGGTCATCATCTCGAAGCCGCTGGCGCATACGCTGTTCGGTTCACTGGACCCCATCGGCCGGCAGGTCCGCATCAATGGCAGGCCGTTCCGCGTGGTGGGCGTTTACGAGGTCGCGGAAAACATCTTTGGCCAGATCATCAAGCACTTCGCCGTTGTGCCGTATACCACGGCGCTCAAGCATCTGGATGCCGACGACGATTTCCTGGCCGTGCTGGTCGTCACCGCGGCGGGTGCGCGCCAGCAGGAGGCGATGGACCAGGCTATCACGGCCATGCGCACCATGCGCGGGCTGCGGCCGGGCGAGGCCAACAACTTCTCGGTGATCCGCCAGGAAGAGATGCTGCGCACCTTCAATCGTATCACGGGTGTGTTCTTCCTGGTCATGATCGCACTTTCCTCGGTGGCGCTGATGGTGGGCGGCGTGGGTGTGATCGCGGTCATGATGATCGCCGTGACGGAGCGCACGCGCGAGATCGGCATCCGCAAGGCTATCGGCGCCACCCGCCACGAGATCCTCTGGCAGTTCCTGGTCGAGGCCGCGACGCTCACGCTGGTGGGCGCGGCGCTGGGCATGCTGCTGGGCGGGAGCGGCGCCTTTCTCATCAAGGCGGCCACTCCTGTTCCGGCATCGGTGCCGCTCTGGGCCATTGCGGCGGCGCTGATGATGGCCGGGATCGCGGGGATCGCCTTCGGGCTCTGGCCCGCCTGGCGGGCGGCGCGCATGGACCCCGTGGTCGCGCTCCGGTACGAGTAGCCGTGGTCGAGCTCCTGGCCATTATGGCGCACCCCGATGACGCCGAGCTCGTCTGCGGCGGCGCGCTGCGCAGGGCGGCCGATCAGGGATATCGCACGGGAGTCCTCGATCTTACCGGCGGAGAGGCCGGAACCTTCGGGAGCGTGGCGGAACGGCGCACCGAATCGGAGGCGGCGTCCCGCGTGCTCGGGCTGGCGCACCGGCGCAATGCCGGCCTGCCCGACGGCGCACTGGAGAACTCCGCGGCCAGCCGGACAGTGGTGGCAGCGCTGCTCCGTGAGCTGAAGCCGCGCGTCGTGATCCTGCCCTGGCCGGAGGGACGCCACCCAGACCACCGCGCCGCCAGTCAGCTCGGGTATGACGCCTGCTTCCTGGCCGGGCTGCGCCGCGCCACGCCGCCCGGCGAGCCGCATCGCCCGGAGAAGATCCTTTACGCGCTCTCCTACCGCGAGGACGCGGTCAAGCCGACGTTCGTGGTGGACATCACGGATCAGATGGAGCGCAAGCTCGAGGCGATCTTCGCCTACCGGTCGCAATTCGAGGGCCGGAGCTGGGCAGGCGAGATCTTCGGCGGGGAGCGCCCGTTGCGCGAGCAGCTCCTGGCACACGCGGCGCATTACGGCTCACTCATCCGCCGCCCCTACGGCGAGCCCTTCTGGACGCGGGAGACAATGCGCGTGGACGACGTGGTAGCGCTGCAGGTCCGCAGTCTCTAGCCTGAGCCCACTCGGGTCGAGCAGGTCACCTCGATCAGCAGCCGCCTCCAGCTCGGCACCTCCGCGCCCGACACCCGCAGCGCTCGGGCAGTGGCCCGCCCTCCCCGCAGCATCCATGGCGCGAGCCATGCCTCGA
>JACQVE010000243.1 GCA_016209965.1 Gemmatimonadota bacterium
GCAAACCGACCTCATTGCCAGCAGCCGCCCTAATCCTATGTCGCGATCCCGTTTCATGCGACGGGGTCGGCGGCAGCCGGTGAAGGCGTGAAGTGAGTTACTCAAAAGCTCCGCCAACGGCTGTCAGCTCGGCATTCCCGGAACAAAGCTTGCCCGGCGCCGTCGCCGGTCCCACTATGACGGCCGCTTCCGAGGGCTCCCCAGGCTCGACACACGCACCATTCGGCGGAGGAACAGGTTCTGCGCGCCTGGACCCGGATCGCCGCCGCGATCGACGGTCTCAACGAGCGGATCGGCATCGCTATCCAGTGGCTGACACTGCTCATGGTCGCGGTCGGCACCTTCAACGCGCTGGCCCGCTACGCCACCCGCCTGACCGGTGTGTCGCTGGCGTCCAATGCCTACATCGACCTTCAGTGGTACCTCTTCAGCCTGATCTTCCTGCTGGGCGCGGCGTACGGGCTGAAGCACGACGTGCACGTGCGGGTGGACGTGGTCTACAGCCGGCTGAGCGGCCGGCAGCGCGCCTGGGTCGATGTGCTGGGCACCGTGCTCTTCCTGCTCCCGTTCTGCCTGCTCATGCTCTGGACCGCGTGGCCGGCCGTGCGCAACTCCTGGGCTATCCGCGAGGGTTCGCCTGACCCCGGCGGACTGCCCCGCTACCCCATCAAGACGCTCATCCTGGTTTCCTTCGCGCTGCTCTTCCTGCAGGGGGTCTCGCAACTGATCAAGCGGCTGGTCCAGCTCCGGCAGATCCGGGCGGAGGGGGCGGCGGAAGAAGAACGTTACCACGGCGAGGGCATCTGATGCCGGAGCTGTGGGGGCCGGCCATGTTCGTGGGCGCGCTGGCCCTCATCTTCTCCGGCTACCCGGTGGCCTTCGCGCTGGGGGGCACGGCCCTGCTCTTTGCGGCCCTGGGCGCGGCCACCGGCGCCTTCGATTGGCACCTGCTGCTGGCCATGCCCGAGCGGACCTTCGGCACCATGTCCAACTACACGCTGCTGGCCGTGCCCTTCTTCATCTTCATGGGCACGGTGCTGGAGAAGTCGCGGCTGGCGGAGCAGCTCCTGGAGACCATCGGCATCCTGTTCGGACGGCTGCGCGGCGGGCTGGCACTGGGCGTGGTCTTCGTGGGCGCGCTGCTGGCCGCCGCGACAGGCGTGGTGGGCGCGTCCGTCACGGCCATGGGGCTGATCTCGCTCCCCGTCATGCTGCGCTACGGCTACCAGCGCGAGCTGGCGGTGGGCGTCATCGCCGCCGCCGGCACGCTGGGCCAGATCATTCCACCCAGCATCGTGCTGATCGTGCTGGGCGACCAGATGGGTGTCTCGGTGGGCGCACTCTTCGCCGCCGCCGTAGCGCCCGGACTGATGCTGACCACGCTGTACGCACTCTACGTGGCCGGCGTGGCCGTGCTCCGGCCGCGCCGCCTGCCCGCGCTACCGCTCGAGGCGCGCGCGCTCCGCGGCTGGGTCCTGGCCCGCCGCGTACTGGCCTCGCTGCTGCCGCCGCTGCTGCTGATCGTGGTCGTGCTGGGCAGCATCTTTGCCGGACTGGCCACGCCCACCGAGGCCGGCGCGCTGGGCGCGATCGGCGCCATGCTGCTGGCGGCAGGCAAGCGCATGCTGACGCGGGCCGCGCTGGCCGCGGCCATGAGCGAGACGACCCGGCTCACGGTCATGGTCGTCTTCCTGCTCATCGGCTCGACCGCCTTCGCACTCGTCTTCCGCGGCCTCTCCGGCGACCTCTGGATCGAGGAGACGCTGACCGGCCTGCCCGGCGGAGCGCTGGGCTTCCTCCTGGTCGTCAACGCCTTCGTCTTCCTGCTCGGCTTCTTCATCGACTTCTTCGAGATCGCGTTCATCATCGTGCCGCTGATCGTCGCGCCCGCGGCCAGCCTCGGCATCGACCTGACCTGGCTGGCCATCGTGCTGGCCGTCAACCTGCAGACCTCGTTCCTGACGCCGCCCTTCGGCTTCTCGCTCTTCTACCTGCGCGGCGTCACGCCCGCTGAAATCCCCACCACCGCCATGTACCGCGGCGTCATCCCCTTCATCGGGCTTCAGCTCCTGCTGCTCCTGGGCATCATCCTGTTCGCGCGGCCGTAGACGCTGCCAGGCTGCCGAGCTTGGGAAAGGCGAAGGCCATGTAGCGCAGTTCCGGGCCGGCAAAGTAGGGGAGCGACCTGGCACGGAACGCCTGCCAGTGCTCGTAGACCCGCCGGAAGGTCGCGTCTTTGGCGGCCAGGTCCGCCAGCAGCCCCTGACTCTCCCGATACGCGGCCTCCAGGATCTCGTCGGAATATGGTCGCAGTTGCACCCCATGCTGTTTGACCAGTCGCACCAGCGCCTCCGGGTTGGCGGCGTCGTAGCGGGCCAGCATGTCCTGGTTCACCTCCCGTGTGGCGCTCTCCAGGATCTCCTTATAGACCTCCGGCAGCGCGTCCCAGGCCCGGCGGTTCACGTGCAGGCTCAGCGTCACGCCCGGCTCCCACCAGCCGGGGTAGTAGTAGTGCGGCGCGATGCGGTAGAAACCCAGCTTCTCGTCGTCATGCGGGCCGACCCACTCGGTGGCGTCAATCGCGCCCCGCTCGAGCGCCGGATAGATGTCGCCGCCCGCCAGCACCTGCACTGTCACGCCCAGCCGGCTCATGACCTCGCCCCCCAGCCCCGGGATGCGCATGCGCAGCCCGCGCAGGTCGGAGACCGAGCCCACCGGCCGGCGGAACCAGCCGCCCATCTGCACGCCCGTGTTGCCGCAGGGGAAGGTCATGATCCCGAAATCCGCGAAGATCTGGCGGATCAGATCGAGCCCGCCGCCATGATACAGCCAGGCGTGGTGCTGCCGCGCCATGAAGCCGAAGGGCACGCCCGTGTCGAACGCCAGCGCCGGGCTCTTGCCGATGTAGTAGTAGCTGGCTGTGTGGCCCGCCTGGACCGTGCCCTGCTGCACCGCATCCATCACCTGCAGCCCGGGCACCACCTCGCCCGCCGGGTGCACCCGGATCCGGAACCGCCCGCCCGTCAGCGCGGCCACCCGCTGCGCCAGCACCTCCGCCGAGCCGTACAGGATGTCCAGCCCGCGGGGGAAGCTCGAGGCCAGCCGCCAGCTCACGGCCGGGCCGCCGCCCCCGCCGCCGGCCTCCGCAGCGCCCGCGGCGGCGTCGTCACTCCTCGCGCACGCACCCAGCAGACCCGTGCCCGCGGCGCCCACCGCCGCGTGCTTCAGAAAGGTGCGCCGCCTGATCCGGTCCACGGTTCCTCACCCTCCGAAGGCCGCCGCTGCGCTCCAGGCGTGCGGGGTCGAGCCAAAACTTCGCGCGGTTCTTTTCGCGCTCGACGTGTACGTGCGTGCGGCGGCTCCGCACGATCGCTGGCGCTAGAAGAAGAACCGGTAAGGACCGACCCGCAGCACCGTGGGCATGATGCTCAGAACTTGCCATCAGATGGTCCAGCGGGCAACCAGTCGTACACAGGGCTCTGGGCTGACAGCACGTTCTAGAGGCCGTTGAAACTGGAACATGCTACCGCTTGGTGTACTCCGGGCCCCCACGCTCCCCGATCCGGCTCCCATCCACCGAGATTATCCATTAGCGGCGCCCCGGGCTTGCGGGGGCTCGTTGGCACGGTCAGGAACCGGCGCGACTTCCGCACGGCCCGCGCTAGAAGCCGGCAGGCGGCGAGTGCGCGGAGGGGAAGGCCCGTGAGGGTTCGCATGGCCTGAAGCCCTCAGGCTCATCCCCAACCTTCTCCTGGCCTGTTAGCCTATGTCGTTGCCCAGGAGAGGCACTCATCACCACGCACGTGCCCACCGTTCTTCGAATCGGGCCGTACCGGTTTTTCTTCTACGCCGGCGACCGCGCGGAGCCCCCACACGTTCACGTGCGCCGCGAGAAGAGCGAGGCTAAATTCTGGTTGGACGCCGTGGGCCGGGAACGCAACCGAGGCTTCCGCGCCGTTGAATTGAGGCGGATCGAACGACTGGTGTTGGAGCATGCGGAAAAACTCCGCACGGAATGGCATGAGTACTTTGAGGCTTGAAGCGGAGCCACGGATCACTCGAGTCGAGGTGACGGATGAGTGCTTGATTGTTGACCTCGCCGACGGACGCGTGATCTCCGTCCCGCTGGAATGGTATCCTCGTCTGGTGCACGGCACGGAGCGGGAGCGTGCCCGCTACGAGCTGAGCGGTCACGGGTACGGGATCCACTGGCCCGATCTCGACGAGGACATCAGCGTTGAGAACCTGCTGGCTGGCCGCAGGAGCGGAGAAAGCGAGCGCAGCTTCCGCCGCTGGCTGGAGCGGCGTCAGGTCCCCCGACCTGGCAACCCAACGACCTGAGCCACACTTCGACCTCCCAGCACCGTAGCCCACCCCAGTCCCGCAGTCGCGGCCGGCGACGGAGTCGGCGACCGTGGTTGGGGCGCCGCCGGCCCATCAAATCCGGACTCTCGTGTTCAATTCGGCCGGGCCTTTCTGTGCTTGACTTAGTGGCTACCAGTAGCTACTCTGTGTTTCATGCGCGTGGTCGGAATCAAGACCCTGAAGAACAAGCTGAGCGAGTACGTGAGGCTGGCGGCGGGAGGCGAGCGCATCCTGGTCACCGATCGCGATCGCGTGGTCGCGGAGCTGGGTCCGCCCGCGGAGGGCCGAGCGGAAAGGGTGGCCGATGCCCGCCTTGCGGAGGCCGTGCGGAAAGGCTGGATCGCGCCGCCCGTGCTGCCGCAGTCGTACATCCCCCCATCGAAGCCGGTGATGAGCTTTGAGGAGGTTATGGCGGACCTGGAGGCGAGCCGCGCAGACCGTGATCTACCTTGATTCCTCGGTCGTGCTCGCGCACCTCCTGGCAGAGGATCGCCGGCCGCGCGCCGAGTTGTGGGCGCAATCGCTGATCTCCAGCCGGCTGCTGGAGTACGAGGTCTGGGCGCGGATCCAGGCGCGGGGGCTCGCGGCCACACACAGTGAGGAGGTCCACGCGGTCACGGGGCGGGTGGCTTTCCTGGAGTTGATCCCTGAAGTGGTCGGCCGAGTACGGGAACCAATGCCGCCGGGTGTCCGGACGCTGGACGCGCTGCACCTCGCCTGCCTCGCCTTCCTGCGGGCCGAGGGTCAGGATGTACAGCTAGCCAGCTACGACGAGCGAATGAGGGCCGCCGCAGGAAAGCTGGGGTTCAGGATCTACCCGCTCTAGCCGGCGCGCCGCGCCGCGCGGCGCTGCGCACCAGGCGCGTAACGTCGTCCGGCCGGTAGGCGGCGGTGAACACGGTGAGCGCCAGCCCCACGGCGAGCCAGAGCGCCGCGGCGGGCCACCACGGGTCGCTGGGCGCGGTCCCGGCGCGCTCTGGCGAGCCAAACACCTCGCGCAGCGTGCCGGTGAACAGCGCGGCGTCGAACCCCAAACTGTCCCCGAACAGTAGCCTCTGTATGACCTCTGCCAACATTGAGTAGCCCCAGCTGGCCAGGATCGCGGCAAGAAGGCTGAAGCCAGTGACCGTCCCGATCACCCAGCGGGTGACCGCATACTCGCTCCAGAGCACCAGGGATGTAGTGAGCAGGTAGACGATCAGCGGGGCCACGAAGAAGCTCGCCCACGCCTCCGGCCCAATCGCCGCGAAGCGACCCCACGTGCCTTGCGCGGAAGCTGCCAGCGCGCCGGTGCCCGCCAGTACCGCGTAGGCCCCGAGCAGGTACAGCGCACCCCCCGTCACCCGGGCCAGGTCATGGGCCGGTCTCGGGACCGGCAGCGACCAGTGATACGTCCGGCGGCTCGGTCCCTCTCCCTGCCACACCATCACCGCCCAAAAGGCCCCGAAGGGCACCGCGAACAGCGCCGTTATGAAGGTTTCCGGCGCGTCGGGGGGCACAGCTGCCAAACCGACCAGCATCAGGACCGTCAGAAGACCGAGGGTCAGATAGACCCAGCGCCCGCTCACACCGAGGAGCCAGGCCTGCTGCCCGAATGAGGTCCCGATCCCGGGCTCTAGCCGCTCCAGCGCCGCAACGCTCGTCGCCATTGTCGCTCTCCTTTGACGGGCCGGTCAGGCGCCGGCCGATGTCGTTTGAAGCGTTTCGCTCCCCTCAGGCCCGTCCGGCGAGGCCTGCCACGCCAGCAGGGCCAGCGCCGCATCCTCCAGGGTCAGCGGCGCGATCTGGCGGATCGTCGCCCCAGCGCCCCGCAGCCGCTCCACCACCTCCGCCTCGTCGCCCCAGATCGTCCACGCCACCTCCCGCTGCGCGCCGTTCCGCCGGATCACCATCTCCGCCAAAGCGGGCGCACCCGCCCACCCCTCCGGTACTTCGAGCTGATACCTGCGCAGGTAGCGGCGCAGCGTGTCCCGATTGAACTGCACCTCGATCCGACCGTCGCGCATCACGCCCAGATGATCGCCCAGCCGCTCCGCCTCGTGCACCAGATGCGTCGAGACCAGGATCGTGGTGGGGAAGCGCGCGAGATGCCCGGCCAGCGCCGAGAGCGCCTGCTCCCGCATCACCGGGTCGAGCCCGTCCGTGGGCTCGTCCAGCAGGAGCACCGGCGGCCGATGCGCCAGCGCCAGCACGAGCTGGATCCGGCGCTGCTGCCCCTTGGAAAGCGTGCCGAACCGCGCCTCCGGGCGGATCTCGAAGAGGCGCGCCAGCTCCCCCGCGTAGCCGGCGTCCCAGGCGGGATAATAGGCCGCGTGGTAACGCATCAGCGCACCTGCCCGCAGCCAGCCGTAGCCCACGCCGTGCTGCTCCGGAACATAGC